>JBDTQQ010000184.1:0-5531 GCA_039932075.1 Pseudarthrobacter sp.
CCCACCTGGCCCGCCACGTTCAACGGGTTCGACTTCAAGCCCGGCGGAGAGGCCAGCTATTTCATGACCGGACCCGAAGGCGAAAAGGCCGGCGGCTGGTGGAAGTTCACCGCCATCGAAGCACCGCGGAAGCTCGAGTTTGATGACGGCTTCGCGGACGACGACGGCGCCCCGGTGGACGCCATGGGAATCACCCATGCCGCCGTGGACCTCGAGGACATCGGCGGCCGCACCCGGATGACCATCATGTCCACCTTCGAATCCGAAGAGCAGATGGAAGAGATGGTCAAGATGGGCATGGAGGAGGGCATGAAATTGGCCGCCAGCCAGATCGACGCCGTCCTCGCCGAGCACGCCCGCGCGGTTTAGCGGCAGGGAGCGCGCGTTTTAGCGGCGGCGGGGCGGTGGTGCAAGAATCAACATGAACCGCCGCCGTCGAGTCGAGGAGCGCCACATGTCCGAATTGCAGGATCGTCTCAGCGAATGGGCCGTACTGTGGGGCCGCGTCCGCGGGACCGGGCCCGCCGCCGACGGTTCCACTGTCCTGATCCCATCGGAAACGGATGATTCGGAGGCCCGGGCCCAAGCGCAGGACCGGGGGCTCTCGCCCGTTGGCGAACTCGTGTTCCTGACTGCCACCACAGCCGAGATTGCCGCAGCCCACTCCCTCCCGGAGAACGCCCAGGTGGCTTCGGCTCCCATGGAGGACTACGACGTCGCCGAGATCTCCGTGTTCGACCATCCTGTCTGCGGCGGCCGCATCAGTGTCGGCGAGCAAGCGGCGGTCATCGGCAACCTCCGGTTCGAAACACCGCAGGACCGGAACGCTTACGAACCCGCCCTGCTGGCCACCCTCGCCGAGGAGGCCTACCTCCATGGCGCCCTCACCCTGATCCTCATCGTGGACCCGGACGAGGCGGACCGCTTCCTGGCCTCGGGGTGGACTGCGGCCGGGCGTGTGCTCAGCTTCGGGCAGGCCTGACGCCATGAGGGACGTGGAGGTGCGGCCGTGGGTGAAGAACTACCAGCCCGGTGTGCCGGCAGAGATCGAGCTGCCAACGGAGTCCCTGACGGCGATGCTGGAACGCTCCGTGGCCGAAGCCGGCACGGCCCCGGCGCTGGAGTTCTTCGGCCGGCCCACCAGCTACGCCGAGCTCGGGGAACAGGTGGACCGTGCCGCCGAGGGCCTCCGGCAGCTGGGCGTGCGGGCCGGCGACAGGGTGGCCCTGATCCTGCCGAACTGCCCGCAGCACGTGGTGGCCTTCTACGCG
Organism: Pseudarthrobacter sp.; assembly: GCA_039932075.1. Classification (GTDB taxonomy): domain Bacteria; phylum Actinomycetota; class Actinomycetes; order Actinomycetales; family Micrococcaceae; genus Arthrobacter. The sequence continues at coordinate 1,272 of JBDTQQ010000184.1, forward strand.
GTACTCCGCCTCGGTGCGGTGGTGGTAGAACATAACCCGCTGTACACCTCACGGGAGCTCCGTCACCAGTTTGAGGACCACCAGGCGAGGGTGGTCATCGTCTGGGACAAGGCGGCCGCCGCCATCCGCGAGTTCCCGGCCGACATCGAGATTGACCACGTTGTCTCGGTCAACCTGCTCGCAGCCTTCCCGGCAGTCAAGCGCCTGGCACTGGGCCTGCCCTTGGGGAAATTGCGCGAAACCAGGGCATCCCTGACCGCCCCGGCTCCGGGCACCATGCCGTGGAAACGGCTCCTGGGCCACGGCCGGATTGATCAGGCACACCCGCGGCCCTCGGTACAGGACCTCGGCGTCATCCAGTACACCTCCGGGACCACCGGCCGGCCCAAGGGCGCCATGCTCACCCACTTCAACCTTTACTCCAATGCCCTCCAAGGCGAAGCGTGGATGCAGGGGGCCGAGTACGGCAAGGAAGTTTTCTACGCCATCCTGCCGATGTTCCACGCCTTCGGCATGACGCTCTACCTCACCTTCGGCATCCGCAAACAGGGCCTGCTGGTACTCTTTCCCAAGTTCGACACCGACCTGGTGCTCGCCGCCATGAAGAAGTCTCCGGCCACCGTCTACTGCGCAGTCCCGCCGATCTATGAGCGCACGGCAATGGCGGCCAGGGAAAAGGGCATCTCCCTGCGCAGCTGCAGGTACTGCATCTCCGGGGCCATGAACCTGCCGGACCACGTGGTGGAGCTCTGGGAATCCGTGTCCGGAGGCCTGCTGGTGGAGGGCTACGGCATGACTGAATCCTCACCGGTGGCGCTGGGCAATCCTTTCCATCCGAGCCGGCGGCCGGGGACCATCGGCGTGCCGTTCCCGTCCACGCTGATGAAGGTGGTGGAGCTGGACGACCCCGCCACGGAGGTGGATCCCGGCCATCAGGGGGAGCTGCTGATCAAGGGCCCGCAGGTGTTCCAGGGCTACTGGAACAACCCTGAGGAAACGGCAAAGACCCTTACCGTGGACGGCTGGCTGCGCACCGGCGACATCGTCACGGTCGATGCGGACGGTTTTGCCACGGTGGTGGACCGTGCCAAGGAGCTGATCATTACGGGCGGGTTCAACGTCTCACCCAGTGAGGTGGAGTCGGTCCTGCGGCTCCACCCGGACGTGAAGGACGCCGCCGTGATCGGCAAGCCGCTGGAACGCGGCGGCGAGCTGGTGGCCGCGGCCGTTGAGCTCGAACCCGGCACAACACTCGATGAGGAAGCCCTCCGCACCCACTGCCGGGAGCATCTGGCCGGCTACAAGGTGCCGCGCCGGATTGTGGAAATCGAGGCCATGCCTCGCTCGATGCTGGGCAAAATCCTCCGGCGGCAGGTCCGGGACCAGGTCCTTCCGGAACTCTGAAAATCTAAAGGCAAGGGCACGACGCCGGGAGGTCCCGCGCGTCGTGCCCTTGCCTTTGTCTTTTGGTTCTACTTGGTGACCGCGAGTCCGGTGTCCCAGTTGAAGTCGGCGAACTCGGGGTTGGCCTGCATGGTCATGAGGACGAATTGGAAGCCCTCGAGTTCGCGGGAACGCTTGAGCGGACCCACCACCAGCGGGCGCATGCCAGCAGCGCTGACGAAGCTGCTTACTGCCTGGTTGGCATCCGGGTTGTCACCGGCGATGAAGACGTCCAGCGGCTGGCCGGCGGACTCGCCTGCCACCAACGTGCTGGCGAAGGTGGTGTTGAAAGCCTTGACCACGCTGGCGCCGGCCGGTGCCAGTGCTGCGATCTCCTCGGCAGCCGATGACTCGGGCGCCACAACCAGGGAATCGAAGGTTTCGAAGTTTACGGGGTTGGTGATGTCCACAACCGTCTTGCCGGCCAACTGGTCGCCGTAGGCGGTGACCACGGATTTAGCGGCGTCGAACGGAACGGCAAGGATCACGATGCTGCCTTGCGGTGCGCCCTCTGTGGTGCCGTACGTCACGTTTGCTCCGAGTTCGTGAGCCAGTGCCTGTGCCTTGGCGGCGTCCTGGCCGAGGATCTCGACGTTCTTTCCTGCTGCGAGGGCGCGGGTTGCGATGCCGCGGGCCATATTGCCGTTGCCGATGATCGTGATGTCAGTCATGGTGTTCTCCTTTCCGAAAAGGCGGGCGAGGAGGTTTTTCATCAGATTCTGTTCTGCTGGAGGATTACTACTTGAAGCTACAACTAAATGTACGCTTGGAACGTTGAACCGTCAAGCATTTTCCGAAAGAACTTCCAGCCCGTTTGCGGCGTAGGCCGCGCGCGCTTCGGGTCCGTGCAGGAAGGCGCGCAACTCCGGACCTCCGGCAAGCCGGGACGCGGTGCCCAACGCCGTCGAGAAGTAGGTGTACTCCTGAATGGCTTCCGGAAGCGGGCCAACAATGGTGGCCTCCGGGACGAGGATCAGCTCGCTGAGCTGGTGGATGGCAAGCTCGGCCCGGCCGTCCAGCAGCGCCGCCGCCGTGGGCCCGGAATCAACCACGGTGGCCCTGGCTGTGACTTGCTCACCAATCCCCAGTCGCTCCAGCAGCCCGGCGAAGTAGATACCGCTGGGTCCGCTGCGGGAGTACGCCACCGAACGGGCACCGGTCACCGCACTGATGAAAGCGTCCACGGTATTGATGTCCGGAGCTGGAGCGTCCGGCGGAACTGCCATGCCCACTCCCGTCCGGGCCACGGGCCGGGTGTCCATTACGACATCCGCGGCAGCCAGGTCCGCAAGGCTAGCGGTAATCCCGGCAATCACGTCCGGGCGGGCGCCGGACTCGATCCTGGTCAGGAGCCGGAACGTGGGCTCATAGATTGCCTCGACGTAGGGGCCGCCCGCCGCGATGTAGGCGGGAAGGATGGTTTGCTCCACTGCCTGTTTAAGCGCAAAGGCGCAGAACAGTGAGAGGGGCGGGGAGTCGTGGCTGACAGCTGGGGTGTTCATCGGGGTCCTCATCGTCTGTGGTCTTTGAAGCAGTGCGCGCTCCCACAAGACTTACCCTGCGGCAGCTTGCACGGCTACTTATGAAGGCGGTCTTTGACGACGCCGCCGCACGCCGGGGCTGTGAACATTGCTCTAACCTATGGGGTGACAAGCATCCGAGAAGCGCAGAAGCAGATGACCCGCAGACTGCTGCTGGAAATGGCGCTCGAGCTCTTTGAGCAGAAGGGCTACGCGGCCACCACCGTTGACGATATTGCCGTGGCGGTTGGTACCACCAGGGCCACCTTTTACGCGCATTTCCCCTCCAAGGGCCAGCTGATGCTGGTACTTGTTGCGCGCTCCAACCGGATCCTGAGCGAGGCCGACGTTCCGCCGCTGAGGTCCGTGGTGGCGTCGGGGGACAGGTTCAGATCAGGCTCTGGCTCGCGCGCAAATTTGATCAGTGGGCCGACATCCGGCCGTACGTGACGGCGGCCCACCAGGCCGCCGCCAGTGAGCCGGAAATCCAAGCGGCCCTGGAAGGGTGGTTCGACGACGCCATCGACAACATGCAGGCAAGGCCTGGACCTGGCGAACCGGTTCGAGGAATCCAGCCGGCGGGTCCGCTGCGCCCTCGCCTTCGGCGAGCTGGAGTTCTTCTCCCGCCGGTGGATGCGGCTCGGCTGGGCCGTTGACCGCGAAACGTCGCTTGAGCTCATGGTGGACAACTGGTGCTTCCTGCTGGCTGAATAGCCGCGCCTGCGCCCCTAATGCTGGGGGGATGGCAAATGTCGACCCCACTGAACAGCCGACCGGCCCTGCGGTACACCGGGATCTCGCCGTCGCCATCCTTGATGGTTCCTTTGAGGTGCGGCGCAAATCCCACGAAGGGACCGGTGTCCTGCCATTGTCCAACGGGCTTCTAGACATCGTCCGCGTCATTGAACGGCACCCCGGCATTACGGTGGCTGAAGTGGCGGCGCGGCTGGGCCGGCAGCTCAGTAAAGTGAGTGCGCAACTGCGGGAACTGGTGGCGCTGGGCCTGGTGACCCGCACCCGCGACGCTGCCGACAAGCGGTACGTGGTGCTGCACCCCACGCCCGAAGCGCTGCGCATCAGGACTGTCCTGGAGGGGGCCTGGGCTGAAGCCCTGGCCTCGGCCAGTTCCAAACTGCTGCCGGCGGAACGGGCGCAGATCGCGGCCAGCCTTCCGGCATTGGAGCGGCTGGCGTCCATGCTGGCGGAACCTGAGTAAGGCCGCCAGTATGTCGTTGAGCTCTCGGGCTGACAGACACACACGCTTCCACGCAAAAGACGCCGACGGCGGGACCTCCCG
>JBDTQQ010000185.1:0-5505 GCA_039932075.1 Pseudarthrobacter sp.
GGACGAACCGGTACCCAGTAAACATGGCGCGGGCGAACAGGCAGCGGCCGGTCAGGCGCCGGGGCGGCAGGCCATGGAGCAGCGAAGGTTAACCATCCATTCACACCTGAAAATGGAGGGTACCTGGCAGGTCTATCCACCCGGCGGACGGTGGCGCAAGCCGGGGTTCACGGCACGGTGCGTGCTACGCACGGCGGTGGCGGACGCCGTCGGCTTCTCCCTGGGAATTGTGGAAGTGGTCCGCACCGCTGATGAGGACAAGATTGTGGGTCATCTGGGGCCGGATCTGCTCGGCCCGGACTGGGACCTGGCCGAAGCGGAACAGCGGATCCGCGCGGCGCCGGAGGTCCCCATCGGTGTCGCCCTCCTGGACCAGCGCAACCTGGCGGGCATCGGCAACATCTACCGCTGTGAGGCCTGCTTCCTGTCCGGCGTGCACCCGGCGACACCCGTCTCTGCTGTCCGGGACCTCCGAACCGTCATGACTGACGCCAAGCAACTGCTGGAAGCAAACCTCGGCCCTGGCCGCCGGGTCACCATCCTCAATCCCCGCGGGATGCCGGTGGGACGAATGGGCGGCCGGCCGGCCTACTGGGTCTACCGTCGCGAAAACCAGCCCTGCCTCAAATGCGGCACACCCGTCCGCCGGGCGGTGCTGGGCAAGCCCAATGGCGAGGAAGAACGTGACATCTACTTCTGCCCGACGTGCCAGCCGCTGCTGGACCAGCCACTGGTGGACTAGGACCGAAGCGCGTCACGCTTCCGGGGCTAGGGCGCAACAGCTTCCTTGACGGGATCCGGCACCATAAACCATGGCAGCAGCAGTTGGACCAGAGGCCCGATAGCCAGGGCGTAAACCACGGTGCCCACGCCCACTGAACCGCCCAGCAGCCACCCGACGCCGAGCACCACTACCTCAATCAAGGTGCGAGCGATCCGCACCGACCAGCCGGTCCGCCGCGCCAGTCCCGTCATCAGGCCGTCCCTGGGCCCCGGGCCGAACCGTGCGCCGATGTAACAGGCGGTTGCAAGACCGTTGAGCACCACGGCCCCGACGAGCATCGCGATCTGGCCGCCCAGGTGCGAGAACGCGGGGATCAGCGCCAGTCCCACATCGGCGAAGACCCCGACCAGGACGGCGTTGGCCAGCGTTCCGAAGCCGGGCTTCTGCCGCAGCGGGATCCACAGAAGCAGCACCAGGAAACTCGCGATTATGACCACCACGCCGATGCTCAATCCCGTCCTGCCCGCAACGCCCTGGTGGAACACATCCCAGGGATCCAGGCCCAGGCCGGCGCGGATGAACAGAGCCAGCGATAGGCCGTACATGGCCAGGCCGACAAAAAGCTGGAGGAGTCTGCGGGTCAACATACGACCAACCCTGCCAGAGAACTGGCATTGAATTACATAGCCAGTTTGAGATACTGGCTTTATGCCTGCATCGCTCAACCCGTCCGCACTGGCGCGCCTCCTGGGCGGGTGGCACCTCGGTGCCGCACCCGCCTACCGCGAGCTGGCCGACGTCGTGCGCCTTCTGATCCTGGACGGCCGGGTGGCCCTGGACACCGCGCTGCCGAGCGAGCGGGCCCTGTCCGAGGTGGTGGGCGTCAGCCGCACCACCGTGACCGCTGCGTACGCCCTCCTCCGCGAGGAGGGCTTCCTCAGCAGCGGCCAGGGCTCGCGGGGCCGCACCCGCATTCCGCGCCTGACACCAATGGGGCCCGCGTTGTTCAGCGGCCCGGCGTCGGCTGCTCCAAACAGCCGGGCAGTGACGCTGGGGTACGAACCCGCCGTACTGGAATTTGCCGCACCCGGGCTTGCGGCACCCGGGCTCGCCGCACCCGATGGGTTGATCGACCTCGCCTACGCATCGCTGCCTGCCAGCGGCGAAGTGGTACACCGTGCGTTCGCGGCAGCCCTCACCGAACTGCCCACGCTCCTGCCGGGCTTCGGCTACGACGCCATCGGACTGCTCCCCCTGCGCGAGGCCGTGGCCGCGCGCTATACCGCTGCGGGTGTGCCCACCACTGCCGAACAGATCCTGGTGACGTCGGGAGCGCAACACGCCTTGAACATCATCATCAGGGCGTTGGCCGGGAGGCAGGACAAGGTGCTGGTGGAGCACCCCAGCTACCCGAATGCCCTGGATGCCATCCGGGCCGCAGGCTGCCGGGCCATCCCTGTGGCGTTCACTCCAATGCACGACGCCGGTGCTAGCCGCGGTGCCGGCGCTTCGGGATCCCCGGGCGGTTCGCCCGCCCCGGCCTGGGACATGCACGCATTTCAGGCCGCGATGACACAACAACGGCCCAAGGTGGCCTACGTTGTGCCGGACTTCCACAACCCCACCGGGCAGCTGATGCCAGACCGCCAGCGCCGCCAACTGGTCGGTATGGCAGCGGACACCGGAACTGTCCTGGTGGTTGATGAGACGCTTCGGGAGTTGAACCTCGACGGCGCCTCGACCACTCCAGTGGCTGCCTTCAGTCCTGCGGTGGTAACCATCGGCTCGCTCAGCAAATCCCACTGGGCCGGGCTCCGGACGGGCTGGATCCGCGCGTCGGAGACGATGATCCAGCGGTTTGCGGCGGCACGGTCATCCCTGGATTTGGGCGGACCAGTCATGGAACAACTGGCTGCAGCCCACCTGGTCCGCGCGCTGGACGAACCGCTTCCCGCCCGGCTTGACGCCCTCCGGGACAGCCGCGCCGCACTGCTGGAACTGCTGGCCGGGCACCTCCCGGAATGGCAAACGGAACGCCCGGCCGGTGGCCTCTCCGTCTGGTGCAGGCTGCCGGCACCAGTCAGTACCGCACTGACGGTCATCGCGCCGGACTTTGGCATCAGGCTGGCCGCCGGACCGCGCTTCGGCATCGGCGGCGCCTTCGAACGCTACCTCCGGGTGCCGTTCACCCTTCCGCCGGAACAACTGGAGACAGCAGTGTTGGCCCTGCGCTCAGCCCAGGACAGGCTCCATGCCGCCCCGCAGCTCCACCGCACCCTCAAGAACGCGCCGGCCGTGGCCATCGCCTGAGCCACAAGACGTCGGCATCGCACCGCGCGTAGGCGTAGGCACGGCCTGCAACCGAAGCGGATACTTAATCGTCGGTGGTGAGTGATGATATTTGCGCGGCGGACTCAGAAGAGTGAGCCGAAGGTCTGGAAGAAATCGGCGATCTGATTGGGCCACATTGCAGCCGGGCTATGAGCCTTTCAGATTTCACGACCCGAAACTTGATTCACTGCGAACCGCAGAGCGCCGGCATTGACTTCTACCAGCGCTTGTTCTAGATTCACAAATCACAATACCTGCCAGGTATTTCGTAATTTTATAAATTCTTACATGGGCTGGAACTATGAATGAGTTGAACGGCAATACCGTCATGATTCTCGGCGGCGACGGATATTTGGGGTGGACGCTGGGACTGGCTATGGCCAACCGCACCAGCCGGCAGGTCGTCTTGGTGGATAATCTCGTCAAGCGCCGTTGGGAAAAAGAGGCAGGGGCCAAGGTCTTGGTGCCTCTGCAGCCCCCCAAGCGCCGCGTTGCCGAATACGAGCGGATCGTCGGCAAGCACAACCTGTCGTTTGAGAAGGTCGAACTCCTGGACTCCAAGGCTGTTGAGAGGGTCATTGCCAAGCATCGGCCGGCCGTCGTAATTAACGCGGCCCAGCAGCCCTCCGCGCCGTTCTCCATGAGCAGCGCCGAGAACGCCGCGGCTACGTTTTCGAATAATGTTGCCAGCCACCTCAACGTGCTGTGGGCCATCGCCCACCTCAGCAAAGCGACGAAATACATCAAGGTTGGCTCCGGCGGCTGTTATATGGCTACCGACACCGACTATGTCCCGCTTGGTAAGAACGACTTTACCTTTGAGCATCGCGGCAAGCAGCACAAGGTCCTGCAGAGCTTTATTCCCATGCAGGCCACCGACTTCTATCATCAGTCAAAGATTACCGACTTCCTGATCGACGACCTCTGCTCCAAAATGTGGGGACTCAAGGTCATTACCGTCCAGCAGGCCACCATCTTTGGGGCGACGATTCCGGAAAACCATTCGAAGGAGTGCGGCGGTCTGGCGGCCCGGTTTAATTACGACGCTGTCTTCGGTACGGTCTTGAACCGCTTTATCTGCCAGATGGTCATTGGCCACCCTCTTACGGTCTATGGTGAGGGCACCCAGAAGACCGGCTTGATCAGTCTGACTGATACGGTCGCGAACTTCCTCAAGTTTGCAGACCTCGACGTTGAGCCCGGTGAGCATACGATTGTGCATAATTACACCCACCGCTTGAGCATTAGCGAAATCGCCCAAAGGCTCGCGGATATCAATCCCTCGACCAAGATCAATTACCTCAAGAACCCCCGCCAGGAGCCGACCGGCAAACTGGACCCCCAAGTGGAAGTACATGAGGCCATCAACGCCACCAATTCCAGCAAGGAAGCCCGGCTTCAGGCAGAAATGGCCAACATGCTGGAGTTTGCTAGCCGCTACAAGGACGACATCGATCCGTCCATCATCTTGCCCGAGGTCAAATGGACGGTAGGGGAGAAGCAAGCCTAAGCGCGTTCGCCCCAACCGGGCCCTCTGCCGGCTCTGGCTTTCGCCGGGCTGCTCCGCGAACGCAGTTTCTGCCGCCGTTTAGGAATTCGCGCATATGCCAGGCCAGGACTTCGATATCTTCCAGTTTGGATTCATGGATGAATGAAACCCGGGTCACGTCCTGGATGGCCTTGATATAGACGCCCCGTTCCATCAAAAAGTTGACTAGTGCGGACGGATCAGCGGTACGCATAGAGACGATATTGCTCTGACATGCGCCGTAATCGATAAAATCAATCTGGTGTTCTCGCAGAATAGCCTTGATCCCCTCCAGGATCGCAAGGTTTTTCTGTTCGATGGCGTCCATGCCGATGGTATTGATTTCCCGGAGCGCCGCGTTCAGCGCCGCCAGTCCCGTAATGTTCTGGGTACCGTCTTGGAAGCGGGCGGCCGTATTTTTAAGGACGTAGGAGTCCTCGTCGAAATGCTCCATACTGCGGATGCCGACTCTGCTGTCACGCAGGGCGGGAATGACGCTCCGGCTGACGTACATGAAGCCAATGCCCATGCCTGCACGTAGATACTTCTGGCCACCGCACACCAGTATGTCTACCGGTGTCTTGGCTACATCGATCGCACGTACCCCGATGTGCTGGACCGCGTCGATCACCAGGAAGATGCCCAGGTCACGGCACCGTCCCGAGAGTAAGGCCAGGTTCGGCATGAATCCGTCGTAGCGTTGGGCCGAGGACATACTTATGGCTTTGGTCTGGGGGCCGATACTCTCGAGCAAACGCCGGAACGCGGCTTCATTGTCGCTGCCCGTTATTACCTTGACCGTCACCCCGTCATGGCGCTTACGCAACCAGGGCAGCAGGTTGGCCGGATATTCATTGCCGAGTACCAGCACCTCATCGCCGCACCGCAGCGGCAGTGCTTCGCTCGCAATAATAATGCCCTC
>JBDTQQ010000186.1:0-5469 GCA_039932075.1 Pseudarthrobacter sp.
TCGCGGGCCTCGTCGACGTTGATGGTGGAGCAGTCCAGGAACATGGTGTCCGGCGCCGCCACTGACAGCAGGCCGGGCGCCCCGTTGACCCCGCGGTAGGCGTCCAGGACATGCCGCCCGCTGGGCAGCATGGTGAGTATCACCGCGGCACCGGCCACCGCGTCCGCGGCGGAGGCTGCCATGGGGACGCCGTGTGCCTTGGCTGCCTCAACGGCCGCGGGCACCGGATCGTAGCCCATTACGCTGTGCCCGGCCTTGATCAGATTCGCCGCCATGGGACCGCCCATATGGCCGAGGCCCAGGAAGGCGATGGTGCCGGAAGCTGCGCTGTCAGACATGGTCGGACTCCTTTAAGTGAAGTTGCAGCTCACGGTCGCCCAGTGGCGCGAAGTAATGCTCGACGTCGGCCGCGGTCACCCCGGCGAGGGACGCCGGCTTCCACTGCGGATTGCGGTCCTTGTCCACCACCTGGGCACGGATGCCTTCGCGGAAGTCCTGCCCCTCAAGGGACCGCAGTCCCACCCGGTACTCCTGCGCCAAGGCTTCCGCGAGCGAGAGCCCGCGCACGCGCCGCAGCGATTCGAGCGTGAGCTTTACAGCCGTAGGCGACTTCGCTTCGATCGTGGCGGCAGCGTCCGCTGCCTCCCCACCCGCGGCCCGAAGCCGGCGCACAATCTCTTCGGCGTCGTCGGTGGCGTAGGCGGCATCGATCCAGCCCCGTTGTTCCTCCAACGCCGAGGCCGGCGGTTCCTGGACAAGGCGCGCGACGGCGGCATCCGCCGTCGCGCTTTCCAGCGCGTCCGCGAGCGCGGGGAGGCTTTCGGACGGCACAAAGTGGTCCGCGAGCCCGAGGAACAGGGCATCGGCTCCGCTTAAGTGGGCGCCGGTGAGGGCCGCATGCGTCCCGGATTCACCCGGCGCGCGGGACAGCAGAAGCGTGCCGCCGACGTCGGGCACAAAACCGATGGTGGTTTCCGGCATGCCGGTGCGGGTGCGCTCGGTGACAATACGGACCGAGCCGTGCGCCGAGATCCCCACGCCGCCGCCGAGCACCAATCCGTCCATGAAAGCCACGTACGGCTTGGGATAGCGGGAAATGAGCGCATTGAGCCGGTATTCGGTAGTCCAGAACTCCGGGGCCTGACCTGTCCCCTCCACCATGTCGCGGTAGATGGCCACGATGTCCCCGCCCGCGCACAGGCCGCGGTCGCCGGCGCCGCGGACCAGGACGGTGGCCACGGAATCGTCGTCGGCCCAGGCCGTGAGCTGCTCCAGGATTGCCGTGACCATGCCCAGGGTGAGGGCGTTGACAGCTTTGGGCCGGTTGAGGGTGACGACGCCCAGGTGCCCGCGGCGTTCGAAGAGGACGTCGGCGGTTTGCTCCGATCCGGGGAAACCAGCCATCAGCTGCCGGCCGGCATCACGAAGCTGGCGCCCTGGCGGATGCCGGAGGGCCAACGGGTGGTGACCGTTTTGGTCTTGGTGTAGAAGCGGAACGCGTCGGCGCCGTGCTGGTTGAGGTCCCCGAAGCCGGAGGCCTTCCAGCCGCCAAAGGTGTAATACGCAATGGGCACCGGGATGGGGACGTTGATGCCCACCATGCCCACCTCCACGCGGCTGGCGAAGTCGCGGGCGGCGTCTCCGTCCCGGGTGAAAATCGCGACGCCGTTGCCGAACTCGTGCTCGGAGCAGAGCCTGAGTGCCTCGTCGTAGTCGGCTGCGCGGAGGACGCTGAGGACCGGGCCGAAGATCTCCTCCTTGTAGATCTTCATCTCCTTGGTGACGTTGTCGAAGAGCGTGGGGCCCACCCAGAAGCCGCCGTCGTAGCCATCCACGGTGAGCCCGCGGCCGTCGGCCACCAGCGTTGCGCCTTCATCGATGCCGGACTGGATGTAGCCTTCGATCCTCTCCTTCGCAGATGCCGCAACCACCGGGCCGAAGTCCGAGTCCTTGTCCAGGCTGTGCCCAACTTTGAGGGCTTTGACGCGCTCGGACAGCTTAGCCACCAGGGCATCGGCCGTCTCCTGGCCCACGGGAACCGCGACGGAGATGGCCATGCAGCGTTCGCCGGCGGAACCGTACCCGGCACCTATCAGGGCGTCGGCAGCCATCTCAAGATCGGCGTCGGGCATAATCACCATGTGGTTCTTCGCCCCGCCGAAGCACTGCGCGCGCTTGCCGTGCGCCGCCGCCGTGGCGTAGATGTACTGGGCGATCGGCGTTGAGCCGACGAAGCCGATCGCCTTCACGCGCGGGTCCTCAAGCAGCGCGTCCACGGCTTCCTTGTCGCCGTTGACCACGTTGAAGACGCCATCGGGAAGACCGGCTTCGCTGTACAGCTCGGCGAGCCGCAGCGGTACGGAGGGATCGCGCTCCGAGGGCTTGAGGATGAAGGCGTTGCCGGCGGCGAGCGCGGGACCGGACTTCCACAGCGGGATCATGGCGGGAAAGTTGAACGGGGTGATGCCGGCCACCACACCCAACGGCTGGCGCAGTGAATGGACATCGATGCCCTGCCCGGCGCTGTCCGAGAACTCACCCTTGAGCAGGTGCGGGGCGTTGGCGGAAAACTCCACCACTTCGATGCCGCGCTGGATGTCGCCCTTGGCGTCCGGGAAGGTCTTGCCGTGCTCGGAGGACAGCAGCGTGGCGAGCTCGTCCATGTTCTCGTTAACCAGGTCCACAAACTTGAGCAGGATCCGGCCGCGGCGCTGTGGGTTCATGGCAGCCCATTCAAGCTGGCCCTTCTCGGCGTTGGCCACCGCGTTGGCCACTTCCTCCCTGCTGGCCAGCGGCAGCCGGGCCTGCACCTGGCCCGTGCAGGGGTCGTAGACGTCGCTGAAACGCCCTGAGGTGCCGTCGACCCGCTGACCGCCGACGTAGTGTGAAAGCTCGTGCACCATCGAATGCTCCTTCGCATGTGGTCGTATCCGAATTCGAATCTACTCGGACTTCCTACTAATTTCTAGGGGGCGTTCCGGCTGGCGCGCAAGCCCTTAGGCGTTGTGTACTGGCCTCTCTGCGGGCAGCCTGGCGCTCATCCGATGGGCTTCCTCCATCAGCAGTTTGCCCAGGAACTCCTGCCGCTCCGGGCGGAACCGGGGCTCGATGCCGGTCAGCGACAGTGCGCCGACGGGGCGGCCCTGTTGGTCGAACACGGCTGCCCCCATCCCCCAACTGCCCTCCAGGACCAGGCCGGGATTCACGGCATAGCCGTGCAGCCGGGTCCGTTCGAGGTTACTGCGGACCACGTCCTTGCGGTGGCCCGTCGCGAAGGTTCCGGCATGCTGATCCCACGTGGACAGAATGGCGCCCTGCTCCTCGTCCGGCAGGAAGGCCATGATGGCTGTGCCTGCTGACGCCACCCCGAGGGGAAACCGGACTCCTTCGTGCAGGACGAATGAGCGCACCGGGAAGCTGCCCTCCTCGCGCAGGACGCAGACCGCCTCCTGGCCCCGGCGGATGGAGTAAAAAGCGCTTTCGCCCGTTTCCTCGGCCAACCGGCGCAGGCTGGGCCGGGCGATGTCCTCAAACGGGAAGCGGGCAGCTGCCACGGATCCCAGCAGGAAAATCTCCGGGCCCAGGATCCAGTTCCCGTTGCTGGCATCGTGGTCCAAAAGCCCCTCGGCGGCAAGGGACGTCAGGAGCCGGTGGACGGTGGGGCGGGTCAGGCCGGATTCCCGGACCAGGCCGGCGAGGGAACTGCCCTCAGGCTTCCTGCCGACCAGGCGCAGCAGTGACGCCACCCGCCCCACCACCTGCGTTCCTTGGACTGGAGTAGTCACTTGGGCCTCCGCTAGAAAGAATTCCTCCACAATGTGGACACCCTCGAGCCTACCGTCCACGCTATGAAATATCTGCCGGCCCTAGCAATTTAGGTCATTGACTCGCTTCCGCACCGTCTCTAGGCTCCTACATCAGGCCCATTGTCCACAAAGTGGATAACTCGCAGGCTCTGACCACTCGATGACGAGGAGATGGAATGTCCAAACTTGAATCCAACGCCGGCGCTGCCCTGCAGGATCTGCTCCAGGACGGCATGACGCTAGCCGTGGGCGGTTTCGGCCTGAGCGGTATCCCGGCGGACCTCATCGAGGCAGTCCGCGATTCCGGGGTCCGCGAACTGACCGTCGTGTCCAACAACATGGGCGTGGACGGCAAAGGCCTGGGCATCCTGATCGAGGCCGGCCAGGTCCGCAAGGTCATCGCCTCGTATGTAGGCGAGAACAAGCTCTTCGCCGAGCAGTACCTGGCGGGACAGCTCGAAGTGGAGTTCACCCCGCAGGGCACCCTGGCCGAACGCCTCCGCGCCGGCGGCGCCGGCATCCCGGCGTTTTACACCAAGACGGGGGTGGGCACCCTCGTGGCCGAAGGCAAGCCGCTGGCGGAGTTCGACGGCGAAACGTACGTTCAGGAGCGTGCCATCCGCGCCGACGTCGCGCTCGTCCACGCGCACACCGCAGACACGGACGGGAACCTGATCTACCGCTACACGGCCCGGAACTTCAACCCCGTGGTTGCCACCGCGGGCGTCGTCACCATCGCGGAAGCCGAAATCATCCTGGCGCCGGGCCAGCTGGATCCCAACCACATCGTCACGCCGGGCGTGTATGTCCAGCACCTGGTCCAAGCCGGCGACCGGGTCAAGGACATCGAACAGCGCACCGTCCGCCCGCGCCCCGAACTCGCATCCGCCTAACCGCCTGAATCTATCTAAGGAGACCCCCATGGCCTGGACCAGGGATGAAATGGCTGCCATCGCGGCCGAGGAACTGAACGACGGCGACTACGTAAACCTGGGCATCGGCATCCCCACGCTCGTAGCCAACAACCTGCCCGACGGCGTCCGCGTGGTCCTGCAGAGCGAGAACGGACTGCTCGGCATGGGCCCCTTCCCGTATGAGGGCGACGAAGACGCCGACCTCATCAACGCCGGCAAGCAGACCGTCACCGTGCTCGACGGCGGCAGCATCTTCGACTCCGCCACGTCCTTCGGAATGATCCGGGGCGGGCACGTCAAGGTGGCCATCCTCGGCGCCATGCAGGTCTCCGGAAACGGCGACCTCGCCAACTGGACCATCCCCGGCAAAATGGTCAAGGGCATGGGTGGTGCCATGGACCTCGTGGCCGGCACCCCGCGGGTGGTGGTCCTGACCGAACACAACGCCAAGGACGGCACCGCCAAGATCGTCACCGAGTGCACCCTGCCGCTCACCGGCCTGAGCTGCGTGGACCGGATCATCAGCGACCTCGCGGTCTTTGACCTGCCCGCGACGAACGACGGCGGTCGGCAGCTCACGCTGACCCGCCTCGCACCGGGGGTCACCGTGGAGGAGATCCGTGAGAAGACCGGGGCCGCGTTCACGGTGGCCCTGGCCTCTGACCTGGACGAGGCCGGCGTCGATGAATCAGCCCTGGAAGGAGCCACGGCATGAGCCTGCAGGAACAGTTCGGCAAGGATGTCCTGCT
>JBDTQQ010000187.1:0-5447 GCA_039932075.1 Pseudarthrobacter sp.
AAGCACAAAAGGCCCTGCCAGCGAAGAAAGTCCCGGCTGCCAAAACCGCCTCGCAGGAGCACCCCGAGCTCAAGCTCTACAAGGCAAGCGTTCATGGCTTCATCAAAGAAGACCCGAGCCTTTGGGTTAACGGGCAGGTCAGTGCACAGCGCCTCGGGCTGCTGTTGCGTAACAGGTGGCCCAACATCACCTACAAGACGTTCGGATATGCCACCCTCACACGCTTTGTCGAGGAGTGCTGCGGGCTCAAGACTGCTGCGGCGCCTGCCGCCGCTTTTGGTAAGGCCGGCAGCTCCAACTAAACCCTGTGGCGCTGCGTCATGGCCGGTCCGGCCGCGGAGACTGAGTTCGTCGAGCGTTGTAGCAGCCACGGCCACGTTGGACCAGTGGGTGCCAGGTGCTGCCGCGGCCAGGATGTTGGCCAGCGCTTCAACATTCCGGCGATTGATCAGTTCGTTCATCGCACCCATCCGGTCAGGCTAGAGGGATAGTCTTCTTCTCAAGGAAATCCAACAGCGCAGGGACGGAAGTCGGACGTGGCAGAGCAGGCAGGGTCAGGAAGATCAGGGAACGGCCCGCATTGGTGGCGTGTATTCCATGACAAGTTCGTGGTGGAAGAACGCTACATGGACCCCGGGGCACGCAGGGCGCTTTACCGCGCCGCAGTGATCCTGATGGGAATAGGCACCCTGGCATTTATCGTCACGTTGGTGGGGGTGGTGCAAAGCGGAACCGCACCGTGGGGACCGGACGAACCGATCCGGGACTGGCTGCTCGGCACCCGTTCGGCGACGCTCACCGGCGTGATGATCTTCATCGCCGTGATCTTCGGTCCTGTTGCCTTGCCCATCATTGTGCTGGTGGTCACGGTGGTTTGGGGGTTCGCGGCGAAACACGCCTGGCGGCCCATTGTCCTGGCTGCCGCAATGCTCACCGGCGTGATCGTTTCCCAGATCATCCTGCAGATCATCAGACGTTCCCGCCCGCCGGTGGAGCTGATGCTTTTTGGTGCCGACCACACATTCTCGTTTCCTTCGGGCCACGTCCTGGGGGCTTGCGACTTCCTGCTGGTGGGCACGTTTCTGATCTTCTCGAGGCGGGAGAACCCACGGTCCGCCGTGCTGGGCTTTGTGGGGGCGGGAGTGGGCATTGTGCTGGCCATTGTGAGCCGGCTTTACCTCGGCTATCACTGGTTCAGCGACGCCTTCGCTTCACTGTCCCTGGCGCTCGTCATCCTGGGTGCCTACATTGCCCTGGACACCTGGCGGACCGCACGGATCCCCGGTGAACGGATCACGGGCGAGCTCTCCAAAGCCGACGCTCCGGGCGACTAGCTGAGATGGCCATCGAGGCAGAGGTCCGCCGCCTGTGACTCGCACTGCCCGGCGTCGCTGAAGCGCTGGCCGGCACGGAGCCTGCGACGTACTTCTGGACTCCGCACCACGAGCGGTCACCCCGGCTGCCTACTGCAGCGATCTACGAGCCGTACCGCCGTCGATCAGGTCGTTGATGCGCACAGGCACGAGCTCCCGAAGGAAACCCAGCCGGTCCGGGGCTCGGGATTCGGCGGCAGCGGCCGCAACCGCTTCGAGTGCCGCCACAGCGGTCTGCCGTGCATCGTCCTCGTCCATGCCCCATGCGGCTCCCTCCCGTACGAGGTGTTCAAGCGTGAGGTAGCCCAGCCGAATCTGCCCATCGATGGCATGCCCGGCGTTGTTGCTCGGTGCATAGAGCCGCAGGGTGGGAGCAACGTCATACAGTGGAGCCAGCAGCACCTCGCCTCCATCACGCAGGATGAGGGAGTAGTTCTTGGAGTGCGCGTCCCCGTTGCCGATGGCCAGATTGAAGGCGACAGCCCGCAGCAGATCCCTGCGGAATGCGGCGTCATCACGTGTGTGCGGGGCGGCGGCGTTGACCAGTCGGGTCAGCCGTGAGGGCGGTGCCGAGCTGCCCTCGTATTTCGCTTCGCTGGCCAAGGCCAGCGCTTGGGTGAAGTCTTCCTGATGAAGACGGGACCCGTCCGGCGCCCGGTCGAAACGGTCCACGATGATGGCCTGACGGGAGCCGAACATCCGGAGGTGTGCCGTGGCCGCGGGTACGCCGGCATCAGCTGCTGTCTTCAGCGCCCAGTCCTCGGCGGCCAGGAGATCCGGAATGGTTGATTCCAGGGGTTCCGGCTTGATGATGTGGGTGGAAACTGCTCCACGGCCCGGCCACGCCCAGCCGTCGTCCTGGCGGGTGAGCAGCACCTTGGACTGGACTCCGCCCAGGGACGCGGTGATGAGGAAGTCATCGGGCAGGTCCCAGGTGGGCAGCGACTCCACAACCGACGTGACCTCCCAATCAGCCATGGGGATAGTGGCGCCCGGTACCTCCGGCGCATCGCCGGGCGGCAGGATCTGAACGGCGCCGGCACAGTCGGCGCCCAGGACCTGCAGGAGGCCGAACGCGTCTGGGGTGGACAGCCCGTTTTCCTTGGCGATGTGGGACCGCACCTGGCCTTCCGGCAGGAGCCCGTCGAAGAAGTCGTAGACCTCCGGACCCTCGATCCTGTTCCGGCTCACGGGCATGGACAGGGACAGCAGGATGGAGCCGGCACCGTACTCGGCCAGGGTTGTCCGGTCGTACTGGAAGGACAGGCGAAGCCCGTTGCCCTTCAACTCACCGATCCGCTTCCCGTGGAGGAAGACGTCGAGGCTCTTTCGGACGCTCACGGACGGACCTGAAGTTTCGAGAACCGCGGAACCAGTGCGACGTCACGGCCCAAAACCTTGATGGCTCGCATGGCAACCACCAGCGACACAGCTTCTCCACGCTCCAGCCTGACAATGGTTCCGCGGGTCACCTTCAGCCGCTCAGCCAGGTCCTGCTGCGTCAGGCCGGCCTCCTTCCGGGCGTCGCTGATCGCCCGCCCCAGGGACGGGGCGTCTACGGCACGGTAGAACGGTGTCGCATCGTCATGTTCCATATATCGATCATATCGCCAACTTTCCATAATGTTCAAGATTTCGAACATTATGGAAGTAAAGTGCAATGATCGATATTTGGAACATTCTTGCGTGGACTAGCGCTCATCCGCCGAGACAGCACCGAAGAGGAGATGTCCGCCCCCTGATTCCGCGTGCGCAGTGGATCAACCCCGCAAGCTACCCCGGCTACCTCGAACCAGCCGACGGCGACACCGAACACCCCGTCACCCTCCGGAACGATGCCTACCGGAAGGCCGTGGCGCACGCCAAGGAGTTCCTGTTCGGCTCACGGTAGGCCGGGGCCAGGGAAGCCCGGGCCGGGACCAGGCGCAGCCGCCGAATTCGGACCGCTGCCCAGCAGGCTGCGGGTGAGCGTTTCGGCATCGGCCATCAGGTCCTCGACGGCGGCACTGAGGTGGGAATCGGACACCGGTTCGTTTTCCAGCGCAGCGGCTACCACGGCACGGCGGACCAGTTCGCGCGCGAAGGACGCGGTGGTTCCCTCGGTTTGTTCCGCGGCGGCATCGAGTGCCTCAGGGCTGAAAGCCACCATACGGCCGTACAGTTCCAGCAGCCGGACCCGTTCGGCGTGGGCCGGCAGCGGGATTTCGACGGCGAGGTCCACCCTGCCGGGCCGTTGCGCCAGCGCCCGCTCCAGCATGTCAGGCCGGTTGGTGGTGAGGACAAACGCCACATCGGCATCCCTGTCCAGCCCGTCCATGGCGTCCAGCACCTCAAACAGTAGCGGCTGCGGTCCGTGGCCGAAGCTCCGGTCCTCGGCGATGAGGTCGCAGTCCTCCAGCACCACAATGGATGGCTGGAGCGCGCGGGCCATGCGGGCCGCTTCCGAAATCCGGGCGAGCGAACCGCCCGAGAGGAGGATCGCCGTCGAGCCTTCACTCTGGCTGAGCAGGTGGCGCACCGTGTGCGTCTTGCCCGTTCCCGGCCTGCCGTAAAGCAGGATTCCGCGTTTGAGATGCTGGCCGTGTTCCCGGAGCGACGCCCGGTGGGTGGCGATTCCCACGGTGTGATCGGCCACCTTCTGCAGCAGCCCCTCGGGCAGGATGACGTCCGACGCCGGCAGGCTGGGGCGGTGATGGAACGTCACTCCCGCCGTGCTGGGGCCGTACTCGGACATCACCAGGGAAATGACCTGGCCCTTGAGGACGCTGTTGTTGTCCATCCGGAGGCGGAACTCCGCCAGGAATTCCGCGGAAGTGTCCGGGTTGCCGGCCATCACTTCCAGCGAAGCGGTCTGGCGTCCGGAGCGCGGTTCGGCGTTGCGTTGCAGGACTGCCAGCGGGCTTCCGCCGAAGGCGAAAAGCCAGAGGCCCAGCGCCACAGCCTGCCGCTGGGCGTCCGGCCCCACCGCCAGGTTGGCGTAGTCAGGCTGGGCGAGCGGAAATTGGGGAAAGAGCTGGGACTGCTGGACCATGTCGCTGAAGGACTGGTGATGGCGCTGGTTGCCGCCGCCAATGCCCACCAGCCGGCTGGCAGGGTCCAGCGCGGCCAGTTCCGCCATCACAATGTCGGCGTCCACGAACCGGTGCTGCGGGATCGTCTCCTCCACCACGGAGAGCCCATCGGACGCTACTCCGAGGTGCCCGGTCAATGCCTGCAGGAGCTGTTGGCCTTTGGGCTGCCGGTGGCTTCCGGCCTGCGCCAGTTGGACCAGCGCGCCAAAGTCGTCGATGAACTTCCCCAGTTTTTCATCCATGCCCAGACCCTAGCAGCCCACTTCACCAGGCGGTCCCCGGGTATAGCATTCTGAGTTGTACCCGTTCCACGTTTTCACTTTCCAAAGGGCTGACGCCATGCATATTTCCGCCAAAGACCTGGCCGCCCTCATCCCCGCGGACTTCACCCTGGGTGTGGCCACCGCAGCCTTCCAGATTGAAGGCGCACTCAGTGAAGATGGCCGCGGCCCGGCCGGGTGGGACGTGTTTTCCGCCAAGCCTGGTTCCATCGTTGAGGACCACAGCCCGGCCGTTGCCTGCGACCATTACCACCGCATGCCGGGCGATGTGGCACTCATGAAGCAGCTCGGCGTGGACTCTTACCGCTTCTCCCTGTCCTGGTCCCGGATCCAGCCCAACGGGAGCGGCCCGGTGAACCCCGCGGGCCTGGCTTTTTACGACCGGCTCCTCGATGAGCTGCTCGCCAACGGCATTTCCCCCATGCTCACCCTCTATCACTGGGACACTCCGCTGGCATTGGACGATGCCGGCGGCTGGATGAACAGGGACACCGCCTACCGCCTCGGGGAGTTCGCCGCCATCGCCGCGGAGGCATACGGCGACAGGGTGGCCCGGTGGTGCACCATCAATGAGCCTGCCACGGTCACCACCAACGGCTACACCCTGGGGCTGCATTCGCCCGGCGAGGCCCTCATGCTCAACGCCTTGCCCAGCGTTCACCACCAGCTGCTGGGCCACGGGCTGGCCCTGCAGGCGCTGCGGGCGGCAGGGGTCCCCGGTG
>JBDTQQ010000188.1:0-5439 GCA_039932075.1 Pseudarthrobacter sp.
GCGCCATCTCGTTCTCGTGGTGCGGGAAGCGCAGGTCCAGGCCGCCGCCGTGGATATCAAACTCGGTGCCGAGGTATTTGGTGACCATGGCGGAGCATTCCAGGTGCCAGCCCGGGCGGCCGGCACCCCACGGCGAAGCCCAGCTCGCCGTCGTCGGCTCTCCCTCTTTGGAACCCTTCCATAAGGCGAAGTCGCGGGGGTCCTTTTTGCCGCGGGGATCCGCATCCTGGGCGCCCTGCATGTCGTCGATGTTCTGGCGCGTAAGCGAGCCGTATTTGTCCCAGGAGCGCACATCAAAATAGACGTCGCCGGAATCATCGAGCGCCGGGTAGGCGTGGCCGCGGTCGATCAGCTGCTGGACCAGGGCATGCATCTCGGGGATGTGGCCGGTGGCGCGGGGTTCGTAAGTGGGACGGGACACGCCCAGCGTGTCGTAGGCCTTGAGGAATTCCTGCTCATAGCGGTAGGCCAGCGCCCACCATTCTTCCTCGCGGACCGTATCCGGTCCCTCCTGGAAGCCTGATTCGAAGGACTCAGCGGATTTGGTAAGAATCTTGTCGTCGATATCCGTAACGTTGCGGACAGCCGTGACGCGCAGGCCCCGGTACTCAAGCCAGCGGGTGAGCTGGTCAAACGCGATGGCTGAGCGGATGTGGCCCACATGCGGCATGCCCTGCACTGTGGCTCCGCAGTAGTACAGGCTCACCTTTCCCGGGACGAGGGGAACGAAGTCGCGGACTTCGGCGGATGCAGTGTCGTAAAAACGGAGGGTCACCGCTCCAGATTAGCCGATACGGCCCGCTTACTTGGGATACACCAGAGCGGTGGCAATGGCGGATATGCCCTCACCCCGGCCGGTAAATCCCAGCCCGTCGCTGGTGGTGGCCGTGACGCTGACCGGCGCTCCCGCCGCCGCGGTCAGGACGTCCTGGGCTTCCTGCCGCCGGGGACCGAACTTGGGCCGGTTGGCCACGAACTGTACCGCCACGTTGCCGATCTCAAACCCTGCCGCCCGGACGATCCTGGCTGCCTCAGTCAGGAGCGTGACCCCGGATGCCCCGGCGAACTCAGGGCGGTCCGTGCCGAAATGGGTCCCCAGGTCTCCGATCCCGGCGGCCGAGAACAGGGCATCCGCAGCAGCGTGGGCTACCGGGTCGCCGTCTGAGTGCCCGGCGAGGCCGCGTTCGCCTTCCCACAACAGCCCGCCCAGCCACAGCGGACGGGGGTGGTCTTCCGAGGCGAAGGCATGGACGTCCAGGCCGATGCCGGTGCGGGGCAGGATCATCTTGGCTTCACTCATGACTAACCCTCCACCCAGCGGATGCCCAGCGGGCCTTCCAAGAGTCCTTCGGCAATGATCAGGTCCAGGGGCGTGGTGATTTTCAGCGACTGGGTGGAGCCATGGACGGCATGGACGGGGACTCCCAAAAGTTCCACGAGCATGGCGTCGTCGGTGACCGCGGCGGCTTGCGCCTCGTCAAACTTGGAAGCCGCCTGATGGGCTTGGAGCAACGTGGACAGACGGAATCCCTGCGGAGTCTGGACCGAGCGCAGTTCCTCCCGGGGCGCGGTCCCGGTAACGAGTTCCGGGGCGATCGTGGCGTCGTCACCACTGGTCCGCTGCACCGTCTTGACGGTGTCCACTACCGGTATCGCCGGGATCACTGCGACTGCGCCCGCTGCCAAAGAATCCACCACCCGGTGGAAGACCGACTCAGGCGTCAACGCGCGGGCGGCGTCATGTACCAGGACCGCTTCTATCCCCTCGATGAGGCCGCCGAGTCCGGCTCGGACTGATTCCGCGCGGGTGGCGCCGCCGCCCACAAGGGTGAGGACGGGACCGCCGTCGGCCAGTTCCTGCCTGAATTCCTCCAAGTGCTCGTGGAGTCCGTCAGCGTCTACCGGCAACACCACGCAGACCTGGCTACACACGCCGGAGGCCACCACGCCGCGGAGCGCATGCATCAGGATTGGCTCGCTGCCGAGAGGCACCGCCGCTTTCGGCATTCCGTAGCCAAGCCTTTCGCCGGAACCGGCGGCCACGAGGATGACGGCGGTGACGGGGCGGGGCAGTCCGTTGTTCATGGCGTCTAGCCTACGTCCCACCCGGCCCGTCCGGCGGAGCCCCGCGGTGGGATTCAACGGCGGCAGCCAGCGGAACGGGCCGGAAATGGGCAAAAAGAAACCCCGGAGGTGCTTGCGCACCCCCGGGGTTCAATTCTTAGGAAGCCAGGACCTCGTCGAGAACGCTTGCCGCCTTCTCTTCATCGGTCTTTTCAGCCAGTGCAAGTTCTGAGATCAGAATTTGCCGGGCCTTGGCCAGCATGCGCTTCTCACCTGCGGAAAGGCCCCGATCGTGATCCCGGCGCCAGAGGTCACGGACGACCTCTGCTACCTTGATAACGTCACCGGAAGCAAGCTTCTCCAGATTTGCCTTGTATCTGCGTGACCAGTTGGTGGGCTCTTCAGTGAACTCGGCACGAAGCACGTCGAATACGTGCTCCAGGCCTTCCTTGCCCACTACGTCACGGACCCCAACAAGGTCAACGTTCTCTGCTGGAACTTCAATGGTCAGATCACCCTGAGCCACCTTGAGCTTGAGATACATCTTCTCTTCGCCCTTGACAGTGCGCATCTTGATTTCTTCAATTTTTGCAGCACCGTGGTGAGGGTAAACTACTGTCTCGCCGACCTCAAATACCATGTAAACATTCCCCTTTCCCGCAGACCAGTTTATCACGATTAAGGCATATGACTGGCCTGGAACGAGGCCCGGAACCCCGTGAATACGCGGAAAATGGGCCGAATCGACCCCCTTGGACCCCTTGACGGATGCGGATAATAGTGCATGCGGGGCCTGCTGCCAAGGTCAATGTGACCGCACGGAATCCTCGTTTGAGCCTGTTTGGCGCTAGGCTATGGCTGATTAATGTTTCCACACTCTCGAGGAGTACGTGACGTGCGTTTCACTGCGATGAACCGGGCCCAGAGCGGCAAACTGGCACTGGCGGCAGGAGTTCTGGCCCTGGGCTTGGCCACGATGACCGGCTGCGGTTATATCACCCCCCAGCAGACCACGCACCAATACTCCTCCTCGGACGGCATCCGCGCGGACCTGGGGCCGCTGCAGCTGCGGAACATGCTGATCGTCTCCGCCGCCGCTGACAAGCCGGGCCGCCTGATCGGCGCCGTCTACAACTCTTCCTCGCAGGATGTGAAGCTTACTGTCAACGGCGCAAAGGGTTCACAGACCCAGGTACCGGTGAAGGCCAACTCCTACACCCTGCTCAACAGCTCCACGGACGAGGCCATCCTCAGCACAAGCGGCGGCATTCCCGGTTCCCTCGTGGACATCAAGATCGCCGAGGACGGCACCAACGTCACCAAAACCGTGCAGATGCCGGTCCTGGACGCCACGCTGCCCGAGTACAAGGAGTACCTGCCGGCCGGCAGCGAACCGACCGGATCCGCTTCACCCACGCCGTCGCCGTCGACGTCGGCAAGCGCCTCCGCCGCAGCGCACTAGGCGCCCGCAGCAGCCAGGCAACCTTAGTAAAGCAGAAAGGAGGGGCTCCCCCCGGAGCCCCTCCTTTTGCGTTTGCCAGCGCCGTGCGTTGCCGGCGCCGCGTCTGGCCTACGGCTCGAATTTGTAGCCGAGACCCCGGACCGTCACCAGGTAGCGTGGCGCTGACGGGTCCGGCTCGATCTTGCCGCGAAGCCGCTTGACGTGCACATCAAGGGTCTTGGTATCCCCCACATAGTCGGATCCCCAGACCCTGTCGATCAACTGGCCGCGGGTCAGCACCCGGCCCGAATTCCGCAGCAGCATTTCCAGCAGTTCAAATTCCTTCAACGGCAGGAGGACCTGCTCGCCGTCCACGCTGACCACGTGCCGTTCGATGTCCATCCGGACGGGGCCCGCCTGCACTGTGGCAGAGATCAGCTCTTCCGGCTCACCCTGCCGGCGGAGAACGGCCCGCACCCGGGCAACCAGCTCGCGGGACGAATATGGCTTGGTGACATAGTCATCGGCCCCCAGTTCGAGGCCCACCACCTTGTCTATCTCCGAGTCCTTGGCCGTCAGCATGATGACCGGGACACCGGAACGCTGGCGCAACTGGCGGCAGACCTCCGTTCCGGAGAGGCCGGGCAACTGCAGGTCCAGGAGGACCAGGTCAGCCCCGTTCCGATCGAACTCGGTGATCGCGTCGAGGCCGTTATCCACTACCTCGACTTCGAATCCTTCCTTGCCCAGCAAATAGGACAACGGGTCGCTGAACGACTCTTCGTCCTCGACAATCAAAATCCTGCTCAAGCGCTGGCTCCTTGCTCGTGTACGCCGCGCTCTTTGACACGCTCGGGTACGGCTCGATCTTTGACAACTGGAGTATCGGGTTCGTCCTGGCTCTCCATTTCGGGAAGCCTCAGGGTGAAGGTGGAACCCTGGCCTGGCCGGGACCACAACGTCACCTCACCGCCATGGTTGGATGCAACGTGCTTAACGATGCTCAGGCCCAGGCCCGTGCCGCCGGTGTGGCGGGACCGTGCTGCGTCCACGCGGTAGAAGCGCTCAAAGACCCGCTCCTGGTCCTCCGGGGTCAGCCCTTCGCCCTGGTCCGTGACGGATACGGCGATGAGTCCGTCCTTTGACCGGACGCCCACGCCCACCTTGGTGTTCTCCGGCGAATAGCGAATGGCGTTATCGATCAGGTTCCGCAGCGCGGTAACCAGCAGGTCCCGGTCACCATACACTGTGGCGGCTACGGGTTCACCAACAACGATCTGGATTTTCTTGCTTTCGGCTGGCAGCTGGGAACGGTCCACGGCTTCGGCGATGACGGCGTTAATGTCCACGGCGCTGCCCCCTTGGGACACGCTGGCACCCTGGAGCCGGGAGAGCTCGATGATGTCCTGGACCAGGGCAGCCAGCCGGGCTGACTCTTTGTGCATCCGCTTGGCGAACCGGCGGACAGCCTGTTCGTCATCTGCCGAGGATTCCAGTGCCTCGGCCAGCAGGGAAATCGCCCCGACCGGGGTCTTCAGCTCGTGGGATACGTTGGCAACGAAATCGTTGCGGATCTCTTCCGTGCGGGTGATCTCGGTGCGGTCGTCGGCCAGAAGGAGGATGTATTCCTCGCCAAGCATGGCCGCACGCACCTGCACAATGATGGTGCCTTGGCCCAGCGGGCCGCGCGGGAGCTCGAGCTTTTTCTCCAGAATCACGCCGTCGCGGCGAACACCGGCCGTCATGTCCAGCAGCTCCTTGTGGACCACCGTGTGGCCGCGGACCAGGCCATAGGCATACGCCGCGGGGCTGGCTCTTACTACACCGTCCACGGCGTCCACCACCACAAATGCCCGGCCAACCACAGCCAGCACCTCCGCGGCGCCTTTCGGCAGGGAAAGCTCGTCGATGTCGACGTCGACAAATTGGCGCTG
>JBDTQQ010000189.1:0-5435 GCA_039932075.1 Pseudarthrobacter sp.
CTGAGGACGTTGCCGAAAAATCAGGGACGCCGGAAGCGGCCCGGGGGCGGGCCTCTACAGGCTCGCCAGGAGTCCGGCCGTCTCTTCCAAGGCGCCGGGAACCAGAGAGTAGTAGGCCCACGTGCCACGCTTTTCACGGTGTAGCAGCCCCGCCTCGACCAGAATCTTCAGGTGATGGGAGACTGTGGGCTGGCCCAGATCCAGCGGTCCGGTCAGGTCGCACACACAGGACTCCCCGGAAGTCTCAGCCTTGACGATGGAGAGCAGTCGTAGCCGGTTCGGATCTGCCAGGGCCTTGAAGACCATGGCTTTCTGTTTCGCCTCCTCAGCGCCCAAGGCAGTCGCTCCGGCCGGTGCACGGCACGAGTCAGCCGTGACGGGCTCGAACACGGGGAGTAGGTTCATGTACCTAATTATGCCTCGATATTGATAAGCATCAATATATCGTCCGGCGGTTGCTCGATCATGAGAGCCGGCCGCCCCGGCAAGAGCCCTAGCTGCTGGCCTTTCCAGCGGAGTGGGGCAGGACGACGTCGTCCGCTGTTCGGGCTGCGGCAGGGAACAGGAGGAGGAGAAGTCCAAGGCCTGCGGCCGCTCCGACCAGTTGCGCGATGACAAAGCCGGGAACCGACGCCGGTGCGATCCCGGCGAAGGTGTCACTGAAGATCCGGCCAACTGTCACGGCGGGGTTGGCGAACGACGTCGAGGCGGTGAACCAGTAGGCGGCGCCGATGTAGGAGCCCACGGCGGGAGCGGCGAGGACGCCCCGCCTGGTGGCCGCCAGGGCGAAGATCAGCAGGATGAGCCCTGCGGTGGCGACCACCTCGCCGAGGAGGTGTCCGGTGGTGGCCCGCTCCTTGGCTGAGATGGAGGTACCCACCTCGAACATGGCGTTGGCGATCACGCTGCCACTGATCCCGCCGACGGTCTGGGCAATGACATAGGTTCCTAGCTCCGGCAGGGTCAGCCCGGTTCCGCTGCGCCGGCCCAGGAACCAGTCCACAAGGGATACCGCGGGATTGAAATGCGCGCCGCTGACAGGCCCCAGTACGAGAATCAGGACCGTCAAACCGAGAACCGTGGCGGTGCTGTTCTGGAGTAACTGCAGGCCCGCGTCATGGGGGGAGAGCTGCTGGGCGGCGATCCCGGAGCCGACCACGATCATCACGAGCAAGCTTGTGCCGAGCAGCTCGGCGATGGTACGGCGCCACAACGTCGGTTGTTGAGAAGTCATGCCAACAGCTTGACTCAAGATATTAACTCAGTCAAAATTGAACCAATGGATACTGAGCCAGTTGATGACCTGCGGGCGCGGGTAGCCAAGCATGCGGCCCTCGCCGATCCTGCGCGGCTGCGCATCGTGGACCTGCTGACCCTGGGGGACCTTTCCCCGACCGAACTGCAGGCGGAGCTCGGCATGCCTTCGAACCTGCTCTCCCACCACCTGCGCACGCTGGAAGCCTCGGGCCTGGTGACCCGTCACCGTTCGGAGGCGGATAAGCGCCGCAGCTATATCCGGCTCGCCGTGGACGCGCTGGAAGGGCTGGTGCCCGGTCGCGAACATGCAGCCCGGCGCGTTCTCTTCGTCTGCACCCGCAACAGCGCAAGGTCCCAACTGGCCACTGCGCTATGGCAGCAAGTCAGCGAAATTCCTGCAACGTCTGCGGGAACTCATCCGGCGGACCACATCGCCCCAGGCGCCATCAGTGTGGCAAGCCGGCATGGCGTCGCTCTCGCGGATGTTCCCCCTCGCGGGCTCGATGAAGTGGCCCATGCTGAAGACTTCGTCGTGACCGTATGCGACAACGCCCACGAGGAAATCCCGAATCTGGGAGGTATTCACTGGTCCGTGCCGGATCCGCTCCGGCTGAACACTAAGGTCGCCTTCGAAAGCACCTACGCCGACATCGCCCGCCGCATCAGCGATCTCGCACCGCGCCTGCACGCCGCCTAGAAGCCCTCATCCGCTGACATTGACAAGCGTCGATATATCATCAGATACTTCATTCATCGATAAACATCGATGCACCTACAGGAGAAACCACGTGAGCACCGAGACCGCCAAGAAGCCCTCCGTTCTGTTCGTCTGCGTCCACAACGCAGGCCGCTCGCAGATGGCTGCCGCCTTCCTTACCACCCTGGCCAAGGGGGAGATCGAGGTCCGCTCCGCCGGTTCCCAGCCCGCCGACAAGGTCAACCCGGCTGCCGTCGAAGCCATGACAGAGCTCGGCATCGACATGTCCGCCGAGATCCCGAAGGTCCTCACCACAGAGGCCGTGAAGGAATCCGACGTGGTGATCACCATGGGCTGCGGCGACGAATGCCCGTACTACCCGGGCAAACGCTACGAGGACTGGGTTTTGGAAGATCCGGCCGGCCGGGGTGTGGACTCCCTCCGCCCCATCCGCGACGAAATCAAGACCCGCGTCGAGGGACTCA
The DNA here is from genome assembly GCA_039932075.1 of Pseudarthrobacter sp. GTDB lineage: Bacteria > Actinomycetota > Actinomycetes > Actinomycetales > Micrococcaceae > Arthrobacter. Next base: position 2,440 of record JBDTQQ010000189.1, read on the forward strand.
TCGTGTCCCTCATCCCGGCCAAGTAACCCGCCCGGACACTCAGCGAAACTACGCATGGGGCCCCAGAGGAGGAGGTGAGCTGAATGAACACCGGATGCTGCGGCGATGGCTGCTGCGACGACGATCAGGACTGCTGCTAGCCACCCCGCCCCGACCACCATCACCATCGGATGAAACAGAGGACAGCATGGATTCAATGACGACGCTTCCCGTCGCCGTCATCGGCGCCGGACCGATCGGTCTCGCCGCCGTGGCCCACCTCCTGGAGCGCGGCCTCGAGCCCGTGATCTTCGAAGCCGGGACGACTGCGGGTGCTGCCATTGAACAGTGGCGCCACATCCGGCTGTTCTCACCGTGGCGGTTCAATCTCGACGCCGCCGCCGTCCGCCTGCTCGAGGCCACCGGGTGGGAGCCCCCGCGCCTAACGGCACTGCCCTACGGCGGGGAACTCATCGACAACTACCTCGCCCCGCTCGCTGCGATCCCGGCCATCAGCTCGCGGCTCCGGACCGGCGCCCGGGTCCTCGCGGTCACCCGGGCCGGCGTGGACAAGACCCACACCCGCAACCGCGAGACCACCCCGTTCACCGTCCGGGTCGAGCACGAGGACGGAGAAATCCACGACCACACGGTCGCAGCCGTCATTGACGCGTCCGGTACTTGGTCCACCCGCAACCCGCTCGGAACCTCAGGACGCTCCGCCATCGGTGAGGATGCCGCCGCCGGCCGCATCTCTTCGCCCCTGCCCGACGTCACCGGACGGGACCGTGCCTCCTTCGCCGGCCGCCGTGTCCTGGTCGTCGGCGCCGGGCACTCAGCCGCCAACACCCTGATCAACCTCGCCGACCTGGCCAAGGACGAACCCGACACCCGGATCCTGTGGGCCGTGCGAGGGTCGTCCGCAGAGAAGGTGTACGGAGGCGGAGATGCTGACGGCCTGCCCGCCCGCGGACAGCTCGGCTCCCGGCTCCGCCGGCTCGTTGAGGCGGGAAGGATCGAGCTGCACACCGGATTCGGCATCTCGGCACTGAAGACCCAGGACTCCCACGTGAGCGTCGAGGCAGTGGACGGACGTACCCTGGACGCCGGTGTCATCATCCCCTGTACAGGCTTCCGCCCGGACCTGGACATACTGCGCGAACTGCGCCTCAGCCTGGATCCCGCCGTTGAGGCACCCACGGAACTGGGCCCGCTGATCGACCCCGAGTTTCACTCCTGCGGCACCGTCCAGCCGCCCGGTGCGAAGCTGCTGGCCCACCCGGAGAAAGACTTTTACATCGTGGGCATGAAGTCGTACGGCCGTGCTCCGACCTTCCTGCTGGCCACCGGATACGAACAGGTCCGCTCTGTCGCCGCAGCCCTCGCCGGCGACCGGGAAGCCGCGGACACTGTCCATCTGGAACTGCCCGAGACCGGGGTGTGCTCGAGCGACGGCGGCACCAGTTGCGACGTCCCGGCATTAGCCGCGGCCACAAAGGAGAGCAGCTGCTGCTCGGCTCCGGAACCTGTGCTGGTCGGCTTCCCCACAGGCCTGGCGCATGGCCGGTCCGGCATCAACTGAGTATCGTCGGTTAGTAAGCCCACCATTGGAGCGCCGTCATGACTGAACACCGTGAAACCAGACTCGGGCTGCAGGACAACACCGAACTCCTGCACCGCATCAGCGCCCGCCTTGCGGACCGGTTCGCCGGGATTTTTGCCGCTGAAACCGTCGAACGCTATGTCTTTGAGTCCTATGCGGCGCTGGCCCGGACCGCGAAGGTCACGGCCTACCTACCCGCCACCACGGAGCACTTCGCCAACGACCGGCTGAACGCCCTGGCCAAGTCCAAGGGGGCGGTTGCCGCCGAGGTGCCTGAGGTCTTGTTCGTGTGCGTGCAAAACGCCGGACGGTCCCAGATGGCCGCCGCGCTGCTCACCGTCGAGGCCAAAGGCAGGATTCATGTTCGGTCCGCTGGCTCCCTTCCGTCGACAGAGCTCGACCCCGCTGTTGTGGAAGTGATGTCCGAGCTGGGGCTGGATCTTTCCCGGAATTATCCGAAGCCGCTCACCGATGACGTGGTGCGTGCCTCCGACGTAGTGATCACCATGGGTTGCGGCGACTCCTGCCCTATCTATCCCGGCAAGCGCTACGAGGACTGGGAACTGCCGGACCCGGCCGACCAGCCCCTCGAAACGGTGCGGGAGATCCGCGACCAGATCCACGACCGGGTCAAAACCCTGGTCGACTCACTCACAAACGAAACAAAGCTCCCATGACCAGGCTTTCCGTCGGCTGACGAACTAATTCGCTGGCGGGGCCCCTTGTCTACTCCGCTGGCGCCACCGTGATTCTGACCTGCCCGTCCGGGGCGTCCGATACCTCCCAGCCGGACTGGTCCTTTCGGAGCCAACTGCGGCCGGCAACATCCACCTGGGTCACGGCCAGGTCCTTGGCGTTGGCCACGGCCCACTGCGCCACAGACCATGCCTGGCTGCTGCCGGTTTCAACAACCAGCGACTCGCCTTCGACCGCGGTCGCCAGCACTCCATAGGCCTGGGCCAGCTCCGAGTCCACGGTCTCCGGTTGGCCCGCTTCCTGAGGTGCCCGCAGCATGCACTGAATCGCTTCCGAAGTCTGACCGGACAAAGCAGACGCGAAGGACCGGCCCATCACCTCGTGCTGGGCATAGGCGGTTGGAAAGGCCGAGCGCTGGACGCGTTGGGCGGCGTCAGTGATCTCCAGGGACTCATAGCCGGGTATTTTGATCAGGGCGTCGTAAAAGGCGTTGGCCGCATAGTATGGATCCATGATCTGTTCCTGACTACCCCATCCCTGCGACGGGCGCTGCTGGAACAATCCGCGGGAGTCAGGGCCGGCGAGGTCGCCGTGGTCAATGTTGCGCAATTTCGATTCCTGCATCGTGGTTGCCAGGGCGATGCTGGCTGCCCGTGCCGGCAGCCCCCGTCGGACGGCCACTGCGGTAATCAGTGAGGCATTAGCCGTCTGGTCGATT
>JBDTQQ010000190.1:0-5427 GCA_039932075.1 Pseudarthrobacter sp.
CTGGAGCAGTTGCGTGTGGAGGATGTAGACGAGCGGGGAATAGCTCAGGCGGCGCTTGGCCGCGGATCACTGAAATAGGCTTGGCCGCTTTACGGCACGGATCTCGCAAGGTTAGAGGTCGGCGATTCACGGTGTTTCTTCCGCCACGGACGGTTGTTCCGTTAGGAGTACAGGTGGCTATCGAAGACTGAACGTGGCCGTTTTGCCGGGTCAGGATGGGCGATGACGACGCGAAGACCGTCGGGGTCGCGGCCTTCGACGAACGTGACTTCACCGGCTGTGTGGGTGTCTGTGTAACGGCCCGCGTCCTTGAGGGCCTGTTCGAAAAATTCCAGGCCTTGGGCGCTGTCTGCGGCCCACATCAACAAGTGGTGCCCCAGCCCGCCCGGGTAGCGCTCAGCACGTTTGCCGCGTTCGATAATGTACAACTGGAAGCCCGCCGGAGTCAGGAGAAGGGCAGCATCCCCCGAACGCAGGGTTACTTCACATCCGAAAAGGTCGCGGTAAAAGTTCACGGACCGGTCAAGTTCGGATACGAACAGAACAGATGAAGCGACTTTGGCTGAATACCCCATTCAGCTATTGTTGACCGGCCAGCCGCATATGGCCAGCACAAACGGGCAGGCCATCCGTGGCGAAGCTAGTCCCGGCAATGCGATAGCGGACTCAGCAGACGGACGCAACCGTTGACGCTCGATTCTAAAGACCGATATTCGCTCCAGCCGAATACATCGTCAGGCGGTAACCACCGCGAATGTCAGCCTGACACACTGCAGCCGAAAGTGATTCGCCGCCACTCACACAGTGACCGCGCCGACACACGATGAGCGGCCCACCGGAACTACAAAGCCGGGAGCTGCCCCCTCGGCCTCTTGATAACTGGCCCTTCATATCAGCGGGCCATGTGTCGACGAGACCCGTGGCGGCGCATGGCCCGGCACCCGAGCTTACGCTGCGGTGTGGTTCATTCCATCTTCTCCGTAAGCCGGGCACAGCAGGCTGAGCCGGCGGGCGCTGGCGCGACCCGGTGCTGTGTGTCGTTGCACCCGTCCAGGGTTCCCTGAAGAAGGGCTGCGTTGAGTCCGCAGACGAGGCGGGTATGGCCCCTCGCAAGGCGGCGGAACGGGCAGTTACCCAAAACCAGTCCGTCCGCGCCGGCCTCGGGTTCATAACCGTTGTCAGCCAGGGCCTTCTCGATGCTTCCTGCGAGTAGTCCGAGCCTCTGGCCTTCGTTATAGGCGCCGGTGGCAAGGGCCTCCTCCACCGGCTCTCCGGCCTGGGCGGAGGTTTCTATTGCGGAGGCCAGCAGGCGGGCCGCCAGTTCATATTCCCGCGCGGGAAAAGACAGGTGGACTTCCTCGAACGCCGGTTTATAGAGCTTGCTGGGCCGTCCGGAGCCTGGACCGGTCCGGGAACCAAGCTTCCTGCTTTCGGTTTCCAGCAGGCCCTCCCGCACCATCCTCTCCAGGTGAAAGGACGCTGTGCTCGGGGCGAGATTGAGCATTCTGACCAGCTGGTCCCGTGTAAGGGGTGCCGGGCTGCGTATAAGTGCCCGGTAAAGAGCACGCCGTACAGGGTCCGCCAGGGACGCCAGATCGGGATGCGGCGTCGGGGTTGGCAAAGAATTCATAGGGAAATTCAACCACCTCCAGGAAGACTTGACGGAGCTAATTATACGCTCTAAATTCAAGGGACATAACTTTAGAAGGGGGCATCATGCTTTCCCCTCAGAACTCTTCCCGGCAGGGTCAATACGCGGGCCTTGTTGATGAACTTGATCGGCTCGATCTTGAGCGGGACACCCCTGCCATGGACGTTGAGGGGGCGCGTGCCGCGATCGTGGATCTGCTGATCGCCCTGGGCAGGGACCCTTCGGATCCGCACCTGACCGAAACTCCCCGCCGCGTTGCTAAGGCCTTTGAGGAGATGCTCACTGCCCGGCCTGCTGTGTGGACGACGTTTCCGAATACGGACGGGTACACGGATCTGGTGATAGTGAAAAACATTCCGTTCCATTCGCTGTGCCAGCATCACCTGTTGCCGTTCCGTGGTGTGGCGCATCTCGGCTACCTTCCGGGGGCCCGTCTGATTGGTTTGTCCAAGCTTGCCCGAGGATTGGAATTGTTCGCCAGAGACCTGCAGGTCCAGGAACGCAACCCCACGTGCATGACTTCGTTCTGGCCCCTGAAGCAGAGTCTGCCGTGGCCAGCATCCAGGGAGGCGACGTTGACCCCTATGCACTTGCAGCCGGACGTGAGGACGAGGGCGCAGCCGTTTTCGAAACCGCCTGGGAAGCACTTCGTAGCATGTCTCTGCGCGGGCTTTCACCGTCTCTGGCCAAAGCACCCTGAGGCGGGCTGAGATGGACTGGCAGGGCTGGGCCCTCTTTGGTCTGCTGGCCACCAGCGTGCTGACGGCTGTCATGATCGCGGCCCAGATGGCGGGCTGGACACGTCTTGACCTGCCGTTGGTCCTCGGCACCCTGCTGACCCCGGACCCGGATCGGGCACGCGTCGCGGGCTTCTTCGTCCACCTTGCCGTGGGCCAGGCATTCGCCCTGGGATACGCTGCTACCTTTGCCCTGCTGGGTCAGGCCACCTGGTGGATCGGGGCGCTGCTGGGGCTGGTCCACGCCGCCGTCGCCCTGACGGTCATTCTGCCCCTGCTCCCTGGCGTCCACCCCCGCATGGCCTCTACAAGGGCGGGGCCGGCCAGCAGGGCTGTACTTGAACCGCCGGGTCTGCTCGGCCTGAACTACGGTATTCAGACGCCTGCGGTCGCCATCGTCGCGCACGTGGTTTACGGCACAGTCCTCGGACTGCTCCTGAGGGCGTCATGAGAACACCGCGGAGAACCTACGAAGCCGAAAGAGGCGAAAAGATCCCCACTGCCGCCCGGAGCTGGGAGCCCACACCCATCGCGGACTACGGGCTACTTGGAGATACCCGCACCGCGGCCCTGGTCTCCGTCGATGGCGCTGTGGACTGGCTCTGCGCCCCCACGTTCGACGGCGAACCTGTATTCGGTGGACTCCTGGGCGGCGCCGAGGCAGGGACCTTCGTGGCGGGCCCGCTCCTGCCTGCACGGCTGGTCTCCCGCCGCTACCGCCACCACAGTGCAACGCTGGAAACGGTATGGTCATCGGGTGAAGGCCGCCTCATCCTCACCGAAGCAATGGTGGCTGAAGTCGCGGGCCAGCTGCTGCCCACAACCATTCTCATCAGACGGCTCACCGCGGAGGGAGCTCCGATGCCGGCTGTCATCAACTTTGACCCGCGCCTGGGCGAAAGGCACCGCCGCCCGCGGGTGCGCCGTGGGCGCGATCTGGTCTGCGTCTGGGGTCCGCTGGCCATCTCCCTGAGCTGCAGCCCTGAACTGGAACTGGAGCCAGGCCGCCAGTTCTTCCTGACGGTCCGCCCGGGCCAGCCGGTCACGCTCGTACTGGCCCTGGCCTACGGAGAACCCCTCATTCATGTCGATCCGGAATCAGCCTGGGATCTCGTCGAGGCCGACGAGGCCCGCTGGCGGGATTGGACGGAGGACATTGACGAACGGATTCCCTTCCGGGAATCCGTCCTGCGCAGCCTGCTGACACTCCGGCTGCTGACCTCTTCCCCCTCCGGCGCGCCGGTGGCAGCGCCCACCACCTCCCTGCCCGAGGATCCGGGAGGCATACGCAACTGGGACTACCGATACGCCTGGCCGCGGGACGCCAGCATCGGCGTCGGGGCTTTTTTGGGTGTCGGCAAATCCGCTGAAGCGCGGAAGTTCCTCGGCTGGCTGCTGCACGCCAGCAGGCTCCAACGACCCCGCCTGCCGGCGCTGCTGACCCTTGCCGGAGGGCATGTGCCCGCAGAACGTACCCTCCACGGCTGGCCGGGGTACGCCGGCAGTACCCCGGTCCGCACCGGCAACGGCGCCGCTGAGCAGCATCAGCTCGACGGCTACGGCTGGGTGCTTGACGCTGCATGGGTCCTCGTGCAGGGCGGACACCGGCTGTACTCAGAGACATGGCGGGCCATGCGGGGTTTCGCCGATTTAGTGGCCCTGCGATGGCAGGAGCCCGATGCAGGAATATGGGAACTGCGCGCCGACGCCGCCCAGCACGTGCACTCCAAAATGATGGGCTGGCTCGCCCTGGACCGCGCACTTCGCATCGGACAAACCCACCACCTCAGCGCGCGGCGGCGACAGCAGTGGCAAAAGACCAGAGACGACATCGCGACCGAGATCATGACCAAGGGCTTCGACCCTGCCAGGAACACCTATACCCGCACCTACGGATCCTCCGACCTGGACGCCGCACTGCTTGTCCTGCCCGTCATCGGCCTCGAAGACACCGGCTCGCCCCGCGTCAAGGGAACAGTGGATGCCGTCAGGGAGGAGTTGTCCGCCGGCTACCCCTTCCTCTACCGCTACCCTCCCGGCCGGGACGGACTGGCGGGAACGGAGGGCGCATTTCTGCCCTGCTCATTCTGGCTCGTGCAGGCCCTCGCCCGCACCGGCAGGCACCCCGAAGCCACCGGACTCTTCACAGCGCTCCTCGAAAGAGCCACAGTGCTCGGGCTCTACAGCGAAGAAATCGATCCGTCCACCGGCATCCTCTTAGGCAACTTTCCACAAGCCCTGACCCATGCCGCACTCGTCCAGGCGGCACTTGCCCTCCGCGATTCTCCACAGGACGGTGAAGGTGCCGCTGACCAGGGACAGCCATGACACTCTCGCCAGGACGGGCACATCCCCTAAATACACAGATTCCGGTGCATCTTCTTGAAAGGCAATGCCCCGGTCAATAAACCCGAAACCGTGAAGAGGATCCACCGAACCGGAGACATCGTCGAGACCTCATCGACCCGTTGCGGGCTGTCTTACCGCCAGCGGATCAAGTGACCCAATCAGGCGGTATCAGGCCGTCCACAAGCAAAGCGAGGACGAAGATCAGCCCACCAGGACTCGCGATATCAACATTGAATGTGAATTCCCATAAATACCGCTACGCCACCCCAGAGAGGAAGCACCCCGATGACCACCCGGCATGAAGTGACAGTCCGGCGCATCTATGAAGACCCTCTGGAAACGGACGGTATGCGCATCCTCGTCGACCGCCTCTGGCCACGTGGTCTCAGCAAGGAAAAGGCGCACGTCGACGAATGGTGCAAGGCGATAGCCCCATCAACTGAGTTACGCAGGTGGTACGGCCACGACCCGGGCCTCTTCGAAGAATTCAGCCGACGTTATCGCAAGGAACTCCAGGAACCCGATCCGGCAGCAGCCCTTACCCGGCTCCGAAACCTGGCCCGTCAGGGTCCGGTGACGCTGTTAACGGCAACCAAGGAGCCCACCATCAGTGAAGCAGCAGTACTCTGCGCAGTGATCCAAGAGAGCCTCCAACGGCCGATTGCTGGACATGGCCCATCCCACTAAGGA
>JBDTQQ010000191.1:0-5422 GCA_039932075.1 Pseudarthrobacter sp.
CTGTACCTAGCGGGGTACGAATCGGGGGGATCCCGCGTCCGCCGGGTGGACCGGGCGCGCCAGCAGGTGATCCTCACGGATGGCACGGCGGCCCACTACGAGCGGCTCGTCTTCGCCACGGGCTCGCGTCCCGTGATCCCCAACCTCACCGGCATCAATCCGGACCCTGCCGCCCCGGTCCTTCCGGCCGGCGTCACGGCGCTGCGGGACCTGCGCGACGCTTCGGTTTTGCGCGCAGCGGTCGACGGCGGTCAGCGGGTGGTGGTGCTCGGCGGCGGTGTCCTGGGACTGGAAACAGCCCTCGCCGCGGCGGAGGAAGGCGCCACCGTCACGGTGGTCCACAACGGCCCGCATCCCTTGGGCCGCAACATCGACCGCGGCGGCGGCGCGGTCCTCGCAGCCAGCCTGCGCCGTTGCGGCGTCCGGATGGCCGGCAACGCCCGCTCCACCGGTGTGGAGCACAACGCACCCGACGGCGGCTTCTCGGCATTGCTGCTCGATGACGGTTCCGCGATCGACGGGGACCTCCTGGTCCTGTCGTGCGGCGTCCGCCCGCGGACCGAGCTCGCCGAGGGCTGCGGCCTGTCCACCGGGACGGGAATACTGGTGGACCACCGGCTCCGGGCACACCACGAGCCACACATTTTCGCCATCGGCGACTGCGCCGAGGTGCGCTGCCCGGACCCCGCCTGCAATGACTGCCGGACCGCGAAAGGCCCCTCCGGCCTGGTGGGGCCGGGCTGGCGGCAGGCCGAATGGCTGGCCGAATACCTGACCCTGCTGGCCACTGGCACACAGGACGAAGCCGACTTGCTGGCGGAACTGCCGCAGGAACAGGCCGGTGTGATTGTCCTCAAAGCCCGCGGGATGAACATGGCAGTGGCCGGGGACAACGCGGCCGATCCCTGGGACGAGGAAGCCCTGATGGCCGGCGCAGTCAATGGCCGCCCGCGCCTGCAGATCGCCCAGTGGGCAGACCCCGAGCACGGCCGCTACGTCAAAATGACTACGCGCGGCGGAGTGCTGGAAGGCCTGGTGGCAGTAGGCATGCCGCGGACGGCCGCCGAGCTGGCGGGACTGTTCGAACGCGGTGCTGAGCTGCCGGCAGACAGGTCGCTGCTGCTGCGGCTGGACGGTCCGGACCAGCTGGCTTCCTCCGGTCCCGCCGATCCTGCGGGCACGGTGTGCCGCTGCGCCGGAGTCAGCGGGGCCAAGATCCAAGGCGCCGTTGAAGGCGGCTGCTCCACCGTCGCCGACGTATCCAAGGCGACCCGTGCCGGAACTGGCTGCGGCGGCTGCCATGAGGACATCAAGGGCCTGATTGAAAAACACTTTCAGGCGGCCCCCGCCGCTTAGGCCGCCTCCGGTGCATCCAGCCTCCAGCCTCCAGCCAACAAAGCGTCCCCGTCAGAACTCGATGCCGCGCACCAGGGAGATGAGTTGGTCCTTCGTCTGTTCTGCGGTGGGCCCCGCCGGAGAGACCAGGACCTGCGCGACGAATGTCGCGATGTTCTGGCCCCGCACTGCAGAAATCGACAGGATGGTAATCGGCACGTCACCCGCCGGACGGAGGGACTTGGGGCCCGCGGGTTCAGTGGTCATGAAGAAGAACGCCCTGTCCCCGATGCCATCCAGCGGCTCGCCTCGCGGGCCAGGGCCGGCCAGCGCCGACGCTGCACCCTTCAGGACCTCAATCGAGAAAATCATGGAGTCCGGACCCGGCGTGCCCAGCTGACCGAACGTGTAACGGCAGCTGACCTCGTTCGGGAGGACCTGCGGTGGGGCCTTGGCCCCGAATGCCTGCTGCACCTCCTGGGGACTGACCAAGGCACAGACCGGGTTGTTCGTCGTGGCCGGCGCGCCCACGGGCGGAGCGGCCGGAACGTCCAGTGAAGTGCCGTTGCCCCAGCCGGCGTCCACTGCTGCCTGCGAGAGCGCTCTGCCCATCGCGTTACCGTCCGGTACGCCGCCACCTGCCATGGGTGGTCCCGTCACGTAGGGCATCTCGAGGACCTCATTGCCCCGGACAGCCGTCAGCACCACGTTCGCGGAGGCACCGCCGGCCTCACCGCGGAAGTATCCCGTCCACTGCAGGCAGGCGAAGTCGCCGATGCCCGCAACAGGTGAGCAGTCCGACGTCGACTTCGCTTTGGAAATGTCAGCGTCCGATGCGGGAGAGGTTAGTGCCACAGACAGGGCCGTCACCCCGGTGTCGGACTTGCTCGAATAAGCGCACAGGTAGGCCTTGCTTCCCGGCGGCTTGGCCGGGTTGACCTGGCCCACAGGCATGATCCCGGGCACCACCTTGGCCGCAATCTCCGGGGTCATGAGATCGCAGGCCGGGTTGCCCGTGCCGGAGGAAGGGGCGGCCGACGGCGACGGGCCGCCTTGGCCCGCGGGCTGGGAGCATGCGGCGAGGAAGAGTGCGAGGAAGAAGACGAGCAGGACAACGCGCGTGACGCCGAATCGGGGCGCCCTGGCAGGAATCAGCGTCAGCATACTTGTCATGGCATGAGTGTGCCGCTCCGCGGTGCCGGGGCCCAGAGTCAAAGGTACCGGTTTATCCGAAACCCCGGCGCGGCACGGGGAACGTCGACGTCAAGGAGTGGACCGGTGGCTCTGCACACCCCGACGTAACAGGAATCGTGCAAGGGACGGCCCTGCCGGTAGCATCGGGGCCATGAATGCCGACGAAGACGACGACATTACCGAGGAACTCCTGGCCGACGCCGACATGCTGACCGGGCTCAGCCTGGAACTCCTGGGCCTTGATCCGCACCCCGATGACATGACCCCGGAACAGCGGCTCCAGTTCGACCCGGATGACCTGGCCGAGATGGCTGCCGTCGCAGCCGAGGACCGGCAGAAAGCTGTGAGCCAGACCCGCCTGCTGGCCGGCCTCCTTTGGAACTCGTCGGGCGTTCTCCTTGACCAGCTCTTCCGCGACCTCGGGTCGTTGCAAGGGCTGGATGCCGTCACCCCGCAGGATATTGCCGCGTCCTCGGTGCTCTCCTCGCTTCCGCCCCAGTTCGCGTCGAATTACGACGCGAAGTTCGCCCAGCGATTCATCGTCGTCGCGTCCGATGTCGCTGCCTCCCTTGGCCGCGGCTGGGCCGCTCCCGGGTGCATCTCGGCCGAACTCGCCGTCCGGTGCCTGCTCGACCAGGCGGAAATCACCGAGGACATCTACGAACTGGATCTGCCGGAGGACTGGCGGGCACAGGTTGAGGAAGTCCTGCTGGAGGACGCGGACAGCCAGGCGCTGTACACGGATCCGGAAACAAACGGCACCCATCCCGAAGTCAACGCTAACCTCGGCTTCGACCAGTGGTTCAAGCCCTTTGCGCCCGGCGACGTGGTCCCGGCCTACGCCCGGTCGTAAGCCGCCCTACGCCCGGTCCTGACCCGACGGCGCGGGCAGCCCGGCCAGGAAGTCCTCGGTAAAACGTTTCACGCCGTCCCACTCGGTGTAGACGTAGTCGCGGGATGTGTCCAGGTCCGTGGAGCCCTTGTCCCTGGTGATCTTCTTCATGAGCTGGCGTTTGAGGAAGTTGTACTGCGTGTAGAGCAACGCGCCTGGGAAGATCCCAACATGGGCGGGATGCCAGCCGGACTGCTCCTCGAACTCCGCCACGTAGCCCTCAGCGCTGTGGTCGTCTCCGTGGGCGGCGAGGCTCACTGAGATCAGAGCGGACGGGAGCCGCTCGAGTTCCGGCCGGTTCTTGCGGGCAAAATCAAGAACAAACTTCTCGTGCTTGCCCATGTGCACGGACGCCGCCACGATGACGGCGTCCTGCCCGTCCGGGATCGTGTCGCCGGAGTGTTTGAGGTCCACGGTTTCCGCTTCGTGCCCGTTTGCCCGGATCACCTCGGCAACGTACTCCACAATGTGGGCGGTCTGTCCTTCAACGCTCCCGTAAGGGATGTAGATCTTGGCCATGCTCCAGTGTGTCCGCGCCGTTCCGTGCGCAAGTAGGGCCGAACGTCCCCGCCCTGGCGCCGGTGCTGGTGCCGGTGCTGGCCGGACACGCCCTGCAGGGAGCCCTACATGTGAACGTGCAGGCGCCTGGCGGCTTCCGAGATGGAACCGCTTAGGGACGGGTACACGGTGAACGTGCTGGCGACGTCGTCCACATGGAGTTTCTGCTTCACCGCGATTGAGATGGCGAAGATCAACTCGGAGGCGTTCGGCCCTACCACCACACCGCCAATCACGGTGCCGGATCCCTTGCGGGCAAAGATTTTGACGAAGCCGTCCTTGGCATTGCGCATCTTGGCGCGGGCGTTGCTCTTGAGCGACAGCTTGATGACGTCAGCCTGGTACTTTCCGGACTGGATCTCGGCCTCGGAGACCCCCACGTTGGCGATTTCCGGGGACGTGAAAATGTTGGACGCCACCTGGTGCAGCTTGATGGGCGTCACGGCGTCGCCCAGGAAATGGGCAATCGCGATCCTGCCCTGCATGGCAGCCACCGACGCGAGCGCCAGGACGCCGGTGCAGTCACCGGCGGCGTAGATGTTCGGCGCGGTGGTGCGGGAGACGCCGTCGACCTTCACATGCCCGCTCTCCGTGACGGCCACGCCGGCCTCTTCGAGGCCGATGCCGGCGGTGTTGGGGATCGACCCCACGCAGACCAGGCAGTGGCTGCCGGTGACCTTCGAACCATCACCGAGGGTGACCACCACGCCGTCGTCGGTCCGCTCCACGGCTTCGGCGCGGGCGCGGGACAGGACCCGCACGCCGCGGCGCTCGAACACTTCCTCCAGCACCACAGCGGCGTCGGTGTCCGAGCCGGGCAGCACACGGTCACGGCTGGAGATCAGGGTCACTTTGGAGCCAAGACCGTTGTAGGCGGAGGCGAATTCCGCACCGGTCACACCGGACCCCACCACAATCAGTTCCTCGGGAAGCTCATCGAGGTTGTAGATCTGCGCCCAGTTCAGGATGCGTTCGCCATCGGGCCGGGCGGTCGGCAGCTCCCGCGGGTGTGCTCCCACTGCGAGCAGGATGGTGTCGGCCTCCACGGTTTCCGTGCCGTCCACCGTCAGGACCTCGATGGTGTGGCTATCCACAAGTTTGCCGGATCCGATCAGGATGCGGATGTTCTGGTGTTGTTCCAGCCCGGACGTGATGTCCCGTGACTGCTGGCGGGCCAGGCCAAGAAGGCGGTCGTTGATATGTTTGAGATCGGCGTGCATGACGGGCACAAAGTCGCCGCCGTCGACGTCGAACTTCACTCCCAGCTCCCCCGCCTCCCCCACGCGGGTCATCAGATCCGCCGTCGCAATCAGCGTTTTGGACGGAACGACGTCGGTGAGCACCGCCGAACCGCCTAGTCCGGCACGTTCGATGATGGTGACCTGCGCCCCCAAGGAGGCCGCGACCATGGCAGCTTCGTATCCGCCGGGGCCACCTCCCAGG
>JBDTQQ010000192.1:0-5381 GCA_039932075.1 Pseudarthrobacter sp.
GAGGCCCTTGAGCAGCAATGGCAGCTCAGGTTCGCGGCGCAGGGCGAGGGCGAAGTTGGTCAGCGGGCCGGTGACCAGCCCGGTAATCTCCCCCGGGTGCGCCCGGACTTCCTGCACCCAGACATCGACGGCGTGGCGCGGCGAGATCTGCTGCGCGGGCGCCGGGAGCTCAGCGTGGCCGATGCCCTGCGGACCGTGGGTCTCCTCGGTGGTGACCAGCGGGATTTCCAGCGGCACTTCGGCGCCGATGGCCACCTCAACGCCCGTCCGCCCGCACAGCTGAAGCAGCGCCAGGTTGTTCAGCGCGACCTGGCGGGCACCAACGTTGCCGGCCGTGCAGGTGATGGCCTGCAGGTGGACTTCCGGCCGGGACAGCAGGTAGACGAGGGCCAGGGCGTCGTCAATGCCGGTGTCGACGTCCATCAGGATGTTCTGCGCCGGCGCGGGCACCCCGGCCCGGGACCCGGCGGTGGCCCCCGGTGACAGCGGGTCCATCTAGAACAGTGCGACCTTGGGCGTGCGCGGGAAGATGTCGTCGAGTTCGGCGCGTTCCGCGGCGCTGGGGATCCAGGCCACGGCGGCGGCGTTCTGCCGGACCTGTTCGGGCCGGGTGGCCCCGGCGATGACGCTGCTGACGGAGGGCTGGGCCGCGAGCCAGGAGAACGCCACCTGGATCTCGGTCAGCTGGCGCTCCTTGGCGAAGGCGCTGAACCGCTGGAGCTGGTCCCAGTCGGCGTCATGCACCATGTGCGTCCGCGTATGGCTGAGCCGGGAACCGGCCGGTGCCGTGTCCGGCGAATATTTTCCGGTGAGGAGCCCGTTGGCCAGCGGGAAGTACGGCAGGACTCCCAGGCCGTAAGCTTCGGCGGCCGGCGTGACTTCCAGTTCGCCCCGCCGGTCCAGGAGGTTGTAGTGGTTCTGGGTGGAGACAAATCGCGTCCCGCCGGCGGCGCGCGCAACGAATTCCGCCTCGGCGATCTGCCAGCCCGCACGGTTTGAATGCCCGATGTAACGGACCTTGCCACTGGTGACGAGGTCATCAAGGGCGGACAGGGTTTCCTCGATGGGGGTCAGCGGGTCCGGCGTGTGGAACTGGTAGAGGTCGATCCAGTCGGTCCCCAGCCGCCGCAGCGAGGCCTCCGCGGCCCGCACAATGTAGCGCCGGGATCCCCTCGCACCAAAGTCGGGTCCGTTGGCGCCCCGCATGTCCATCCCGAACTTCGTGGCCACCACCGCCTCGTCGCGCCGGCCGGCCAGGGCCTTTCCCAGCATGGTTTCGCTGAGGCCAGGCTCCTTGCCGTAGTTGTCGGCGACGTCAAAAAGCGTCACGCCGGCGTCGAGCGCGGCATGGACGACGGCGTCCGTCCCCGCCTGCGACTCGGTCACCGTGTTGGCACGGCCCAGGTTGTTGCAGCCGAGCCCCACCACGGAGACAGACAGCCCGGATTTTCCCAGGCGACGGTATTCAGTCATGGATTTCCCCTAGACGCTGAAGCTGTTGGCGGGCTTCGCCGAGTGCTTGAGCTTGAAGTTGGCCGGTTCGGTAAAAGGTGCTGCGCCGATGCTGAGCTTGGTGAAGTCCAGGTCCTCACCGCGGCTGCACACTTTGATGGCGTTGACTGCCTTGTTCACTTCCGGGCAGAGGCAGAAGATGTTCAGCTTGTAGTCGCTGAACTCGGAGCGTTCAACAGTTCCCAGCCCGCGCCAGGCAAGGTGGCTGATGAGCGCGTCCTTGGCTTTTTCTTCAAGGTAGCGGTCCCGCTCGGTGCCTTCCCGAGTCTTGAGGGCGAACTGGGCAACGACCCAGAACTGCTCTTCCTCGGGGATTTCGGCGTAGCCGTCCTCCGCGCACTGGACCGCGAAAGCGTCCATCAGGCCCTCGGCAGCAGCGGCGTCCGCGACGTCCGTTTCTTCGGTCTTGCTTTGGTGGCCCACCACGCCGTAGTTCATCACAAACTGGCTGTAGTCCTCATCGAACCAGCTTTCGCGGAAGTGCAGCACTCCCTCGTCGTCCCGTTTGTAGACCCTGATGATTCCGCTCATGACCGCCCCTTCGTGAACCATTCAACGTCTGAGCCGTCGAACGGTGCCTGTTGTGCCTTGACGGCCTGATAAAGCTCTTCTGCGGCAGCTTGGATGTCCTGGACCAGGCGGTCCGGATAGTTCATGGCGACTGCGTGCTCGGCGAACTCGTCCTGGTCGTCGATAAAAACACCTCGCCCGTCCATCCGGATGACGTCCAGGTCCATGTCGATCACATGGAACTCGCTGACCGCCGGCCGGATCTCTGTCCATTCGTGGGCAACTGCGAGGTCAATGTAGACCCGGACCCCGTTGGGATGTGCGGAATCATAGAAGGTGGCAACCCAGTCCCCCGAACGCGGCACCAGCAACACGGCATCGGACCGGGTGTAGAACGCAGCGCCGGGCCGCGAACAGAACTCGTTGGTTCCCTGGAAGATCCACCAGCCGTGCCGGTCCTCCCCCAGGTACCGTCCCGGGACCACCCAGTGAGCCTTGCCGTTCCATTTCCTGTTCCGGGCCACCACCAGTTGGCCCGGCTGGAGACCTGCGGGAATCCGCGTGGTGCTGGTATGCGTGGCCGGCCCGTATTCCCCTGCAGGACCGGGATACTTCAGGGCGTCTTCGTCCCTCACAGAATCGGGAGGCTGCCGGTAGTGGGGTGCTCCTGGCCTGGCAGGGGACGCGCAAACGGAACCTTTGTCCCCAAAACCTGCGCGACGACGTCGTGCGTTATCTGCTGTGCCGTCAGCCCCACCCGTTCCATGACCTGGCTCCTGGTGCCGTGGTCCAGGAACTCTGCGGGTAGGCCCACCTCGTTCAAGGCGGTGTCCACTCCGGCGGCGCGCATCTCCTGCCGGATCCGTGATCCCACACCGCCGGCCCTGACGCCATCCTCGATGCAGATGACCAGCCGGTGATGCGAGGCCAGCGCGATGATGGAGCGGCGCACGGGCAGCACCCAGCGCGGGTCCACCACGGTGGTGCTGATGCCCTGGGCACCGAGCCGGTTGGAGACATCCAGCGCAAGTTCGGACATTGCGCCGACGCTGACAATCAGGACGTCGTTTTCGGTGGAGCCTGCGGGGCGGCGGGCCAGCACATCCACACCATCGCCGAGGCGTTCGATGGATTCCACCTCGGCTCCGACCGTACCTTTGGAGAAGCGCACCACGGTGGGGGCATCACTGATGGCCACGGCTTCGCGGAGCTCTTCACGCAGCCGCGAAGCGTCACGCGGCGCGGCGAGGTGCAGCCCGGGCACAATCTGGACCATGGCCATGTCCCACATGCCGTGGTGGCTGGCTCCGTCCGGACCGGTCACGCCTGCGCGGTCCAGCACGATGGTGACGCCGGCCTTGTGCAGGGCGACATCCATCAGGAGTTGGTCGAAGGCACGGTTGAGGAACGTAGCATACACGGCCACCACGGGGTGGAGGCCGCCGAACGCCATGCCCGCGGCTGAGGTCAGTGCGTGCTGTTCGGCAATGCCGACGTCGATCACACGGTCCGGGTGCTTCGCGGCGAATTTGTGCAGCCCCACAGGGATCAGCATGGCGCCGGTGATGCCGACGATGTCCGGCCGCTCATCAGCGATGGCCGCGATCTCGTCGGCGAAAACAGACGTCCAGGACTGTGCCCCGGACGCGCCGGTGGGTTCACCGGTTTCGGGGTCGATGATCCCCACCGCGTGGAACTGGTCCGCTTCATGGGCCCGGGCGGGAGCATAGCCGTGGCCCTTCTCGGTCATGGCATGGACAATCACCGGCCCGGCATAGTTCCGGGCCGTGGACAGGGCGTGCTCCATGGCCTGGAGGTTGTGGCCGTCAACCGGGCCAATGTACTTCATGCCCAGGTCCTCGAACATCCCCTGCGGCGCCCACCAGTCCTTCACGCCCTTCTTGATGGCATGCAGGCTCTTGTAGGTGAACTGGCCCACCGGGCCGCCATTCTGGAGTTTCTTCTTCCACCAATCCAGGGTGCCCTCATAGGCGGGAGCCGCGCGGAAAGAATCGATGGTGGGGCGAAGGGAGGCGAGATAGTCAGCGAAGCCGCCCACAGTGGGTGCATAGGAGCGGCCGTTGTCATTGACCACGATGACCACACGGCGGCGCTTGTCTGCCGCGATGTTGTTGATGGCTTCCCACGCCATGCCGCCGGTAAGGGCACCATCGCCAACGATCGCGACGACGTAGCGGTCGCCTTCTCCGGTGAGCTGCCGGGCGCGGGAGATTCCATCAGCCCAGGACAGGGACGACGACGCGTGCGAGCTTTCCACGATGTCGTGCTCTGACTCGGCGCGCGACGGGTAGCCGGACATGCCGCCCTGCTGGCGCAGGGTGCTGAAATCCTGGCGGCCGGTCAGAAGCTTATGCACATAGGACTGATGGCCCGTGTCGAAGACGATGCTGTCCCGCGGCGAATCGAAGATGCGGTGCACGGCAAGGGTCAGTTCCACAACGCCGAGGTTGGGGCCAAGGTGTCCACCCGTCTGGGAGACATTAGTGATCAGGAAACTCCTGACCTCATCAGCCAGTTCTTCGAGCTGCCCCTGGGACAGCCCGTTCAGGTCCTGCGGATTCCGGATGGTGTCCAAGATTCCCAAATGACCCCTCCTTCGGGTGGTAGACGTGCCTATTAACTCTAACGCCTCGGGTGAAATGCAAAGCCGAAGCCCCGGCTGGTCGGTGACCGGCCGGGGCTTCGTAAGGGTGTTGCGTGCGTTCAGATACCCGTTAGTTCGCGGAGATCTGGCGCAGGACGTACTGCAGGATGCCACCGTTGCGGTAGTAGTCCGCTTCGCCCGGGGTATCGATGCGGAGAACCGCATCGAAGGACTTGGCGGAGCCGTCTTCGGCGGTGGCCGTGACCTTGAGGGTCTTGGGCGTGGTGCCTTCGTTCAAGGCGGTGACGCCCTCAACCGAGAAGGTCTCCGTGCCGGTCAGGCCCAAGGTGGCCGCGGACTCTCCAGCCGGGAACTGCAGGGGCAGGACGCCCATGCCGATCAGGTTGGAGCGGTGAATGCGCTCGTAGCTTTCGGCGACGACGGCCTTGACTCCCAGGAGCGCCGTGCCCTTCGCAGCCCAGTCACGGGATGATCCGGAACCGTACTCCTTGCCCGCCAGGACGACCAGCGGGGTGCCGGCTGCCTGGTAGTTCTGGGCGGCATCGTAGACGTATGCCTGCGGACCGTCAGCCTGGCTGAAGTCCCGGGTGAAGCCACCCTCGACGCCGTCCAGGAGCTGGTTCTTGATGCGGATGTTCTGCGAGCGTCGTGAGAAACTCCTTGTAGCGCATCGGCTTTGCGATGTATCCCTCGCAGCCTGCAGCGCGAATGCGCTCCTCGTCGCCTTTCATCG
>JBDTQQ010000193.1:0-5361 GCA_039932075.1 Pseudarthrobacter sp.
CCTCGTCGCCGTCCTCAGCTGACGGGCCCCGCACCCACCATCAGATCAAGCCGCGCCCGCAGGTCCTCGGGCGTAGCCACAGGACGTTCACACACCATGTTCCGGCACAGATAGGCCAACGGGGATCCGCCCGGCCCGGCCGGCCTGCCCGCCAGCAGTGGGACGGGCTCCCCGCCGGCGGGGACACGCTCCCCTCCGGCGGGGACAAACTCCCCTCCGGCCGCTACGGGCTCCCCTTCGGAAGGGGCGTCCGACGGCGGAACTTCAGCGCCGCCGTCGTCCTCCACCGCGATCACCAGGCCTGGGCTGGCTGACTTGAGCAGCTCCAGGTGCAGTTCCGTCCTTTCAGGACTGGCCGGACCGACGATGGCGGCCTCTACCGGGCCGGCAAGGGCTGCCTGGGCTGTCGCCAGGAGCCAGCCGGCTACCCGCGGCGCCCGGCCTGCCAGTGGCGGCAGCAGCGCAAGCACCTGGGCGGCCAGCGCGCGGTGCTCCGCGGACCCGGAAAGCGCCGCGTAGCTGAGCAGGGCGCCAGCAAAGGCCGCCGCGCCGCTGGGCGTGGCGTTATCCAACGGGTCCAGGCCCGCCTGGCCGCCCTGCGCCGCCCGCACCTGTCCATCTCCCCCGGCGGTGTCAACCAGGCGGCCCGCCACCACGAAGCGGCTGCTGGCCGTCTGCACCAACTGCTCGGCGAAGCGGTAATAGTGCGTCCGGCCAGTGGCGGAATAGAGGGCAAACATCCCCTCCGCACAAAAGGCGTAGTCCTCAAGCAGCCCCTCCCTCCCGCGGGCCGTGCCGGCATGCGAGACCCGGATCAGCGCAGGAGCATCCGCCTGCCAGTGGACGCCTTCAAGGTAGGCGGCGATGGACTCGGCCGCGGCGAGAAAGTCCGGCCGGCCCAAAACCACCCCTGCTTCGGCCAGCGCGGCGACGGCCAGCCCGTTCCAGCCGGCCACCACCTTTTCGTCCCGGGCAGGCTGGGGCCGCAGCTTCCGGGCCGTCAGCAGGGCGGGACGGGCCCTCGCCCAAGAGTCTGCCGCTGCACGGTCCAGGCGCCGTGCGTGGTGCAACGGGGAGCCGTACGCAGAAACGGTACCTTCCAGCGCGACGTTCATCAGGCGGGCAACAGCCGCCCCTTCGGCGTCGCCCAGGACCTCCTGCAGGCCCGCAACGGTCCACAGGTAGCTGGCGCCTTCGTGATGTTCCCCGTCCACCAGGGAGTCGGCATCGAGGGATGAGGCGAGCGCAAAGCCGGCACCGCCTGATTCACCAAGCGAGCCGAGGCCGAGGGATTCCAGCAGCCATTCCGCGGTACGAACGGCCACCTCCGCGGCTTCGTCGGCCGCGAACACTTGGTTCCCACCCAGGCGCACCCAGTGCACGTACTCACGCAGCAGCTGGGCGTTGTCGTACAGCATCTTTTCAAAGTGCGGGACTGACCAGTCCCGGGTCACGGAGTACCGGGCAAAGCCACCGTCCAGCTGGTCGAACAGCGCCGAGCGCGCCATAGCCGCCAACGTCCGGCCCGCCATGTCCCGTGCGGCGTCAGCCGTGTCCGAGGGCACCGCGGCGTGCCTGATGAGGAACTCCAGCACGGCCGACGGCGGGAATTTGGGGGCGGCGCCGAAGCCGCCGTCGGCCACGTCCTCGGAGCGGGCCAGGGATGCCACGGCAGCAGGAAGCAGGTCCGTGTCAAGCAGGGGCGGCGGTCCGGACACCGTCACGGCCGCCGAGAGTTGCGCGTCGCCCAGACTTTGAGCCAGTGACGTTGCGTTCTGTTCCACCGCGTCGCGCCGTTCCCGCCATGCGTCCCGGACCGCTTCCAGCACCTGCCGGAAGGAGGGCCGCCCGGGCATCGGGCGGGGCGGGAAGTAGGTGCCGGCGTGGAAGGCGAGGCCTTCCGGAGTAAGGAAGACGGACATCGGCCAGCCACCCTCGCCGCTGATAGCCTGCGTGGCGGCCATGTATACGGCGTCAACGTCGGGACGCTCTTCCCGGTCCACCTTTACGGCTACGAAATGCGCGTTCAAATAGTCGGCGGTTTCCTGATCCTCAAACGACTCATGCGCCATGACGTGGCACCAGTGGCAGGCCGCGTAGCCGACCGACAGGAACACCGGCACATCCCGGGCAGCGGCGGCGGCGAAGGCAGCAGCACCGAACGGCTGCCAGTGGACCGGGTTGTCCGCGTGCTGGCGCAGATACGCGGAGGGTTCAGCGCCCAGGGCATTGGCGGCGGTCGCGGACACGCCCTCCTCAGCGGAATGGCCCTGACTCTCGCTGTTCATCCGTGCCCCTTCGTTCACTCACTGCAGGGAATGTTGCCGGCAGCCCCAGTCTACGGAAGTAGTGCCGAGCGCGGAGAGGGGTGGCGGCGCGGGAGTGGTGCCTGGCTAGTCCCTCGGCCCGCGCTGGTTCGTGTCTGATCCGTTGTCGGCTCGGCCCTGGATGCCGTCCTCCACCGGGTGGCGGACATCGTCGGCTTCAATGTCTGCCGCCTCGGCCGCAGCCTGGCGCTCTTCTTCCACCTGGCCCCGGTACCGGACCCGCCTGATGCGACGGACCATGTCCACAATCAGCAGCGTGGTGGCCAGGACAAAAAAGGCCGTCATGATAAAGCCCCACAGGCCCGGAGTGATCTGATCCTCGGAGATACCCTCGCGCAGGCTTGGCGTGGGCAAGGGCGTGGGCGTGGTGGACAAGGCGAGGAGCAAGTGATGCACGGTTTAACCTTCTATGGAAACTGGTGGGCAGCCGGCGACGGATTCCGCACCCGGGGCCGCTGGACCCGGATCATCCCACTGCTTTTCTACACGGCATAGAACAATCTGCCGCATCTATCTTAGCCCGGCGAACAGATCCTTCTCCGGAAAGGTGGCCGGCACCCTGGACTCGATCAGCGAGTAGTCTTCCCAGGGCCACACCCGCCGTTGCATCTCAGCGGACACGGCAAAGAAGAACCCCAGGGGATCCACCTGGGTGCAGTGCGCCCGGAGAGCGTCGTCGCGGGCCTCAAAGTAGTCACCGCAATCAATCTGCGTGGTGGTGGGATGCCCGCCCGGCGGCGGCGTATGGCCCTCGGCGTCGGCTTCCAGCCACGCGGCAAGGCGCTCCGCGTACGGGGAGCGCAGCCCTGCTTCCTCAAGGGCAAAGTGCAAAGCCCGGAACCGCGCGGGGTTGAAGGCGCGGTCGTAGTAGAGCTTGCTGGGCTCCCAGGCCGGGCCCGTTCCCGGGTAGCGGGCCGGGTCGCCGGCAGCGGCAAAGGACTCCACGGCCACCCGGTGGGCCATGATGTGGTCGGGGTGCGGGTATCCCCCGTTTTCGTCATAGCTGACCATGACGTGCGGCTTGAAGTCCCGGACCAGCCGGACCAGAGGCGCAGCGGCGCGCTCCAAAGGCTGCAATGCGAACGATCCGGCCGGCAAGGGCGGCAACGGGTCGCCCTCGGGCAACCCCGAATCCATAAACCCCAGCCAGCGCTGCTTGATGCCCAGGATCCTGGCGGCCTGGTTCATCTCCAGCCGCCGCGCCCCCGCCATGTCCCGTTTTGGATGGGGCGCACCCTCCATTGCGGGATTCTGGATATCACCCCGGGAGCCGTCCGTGCAGGTGGCCACCATGACGTCCACGCCGGCGGCAGCGTACATGGCCATGGTGGCCGCGCCCTTGCTGGACTCGTCATCCGGGTGGGCATGAACGGCGAGCAGACGGAGCGGAGCCGGGCTTTGAGTGGACGCTGTCATGGAAGGACGGCTCCTTATTCTTCTGAGGCTGGCATTTCGGCCACTTGGCTTGACGGGCTGCGGAACATTGACGGCTGTGGTTCTGAAAAGCATGCACGGCCATGCACGGACCGGCTGCATGATCCGCTGGGACGGGCACGGTCCGGATCCGAACTAAACTGGACTGGTGACTACCCAGGATCAGCCCGCCGTGTCCCCGCCTGCAGACACTAGCCTAGCCAATCGTTATGGCGGTCAAAAGCGGCCCCTTTCCCGTGCGGCCAAACGAGGGATCGCTGTGGCAGCCCTTGCTGTCGGCGTGGGTTTCATGGCTTGGGTCTCCACATCGTCAACTGCCTCTGCTGTGACGTTTAAGGACATCGGCTTCAGTACGGTCGATGCCACGCAGGCCGAGATTGATTTCCAAGTCACCAGGGAGCCCGGTACGGCCGTTAAATGCGCTGTGAAAGCCCTGGATTCCAAGTTCGCCGTTGTGGGCTGGAAAGTGGTGGACATCCCGCCGGGAGAAGCGGACAAAACGGCCGACGGCGGCCGAACAGTTGCGCAGCGCGTGGCAGTGCGGACCGAGTCGCCTTCCGTTTCCGGCGTGGTGGACAACTGCTGGGTTCCGGGTAGCTGAAAATAACATCATGTGATCTGCGCCGCTTCCCCGTTGGGATATCTCCACAGTTTTGACTACAATGAACCAATACCCTTTACCCCGCTGAGCTGGTTACTGAGTTCCACAAGTGGCCACCGTGGCGGGGTCTTTTGCATGTACGACCATTAGGAGAAGTCCGTGTCTACCACCAACAGCGCGCCTGCAGCCTGGCTTACCCAGGAAGCTTTTGACCGCCTGAAGGCAGAGCTGGACCACCTTTCCGGCGCAGGCCGTGCGGAGATTGTCCAGAAGATCGAATCTGCCCGGCAGGAGGGCGACCTCAAGGAAAACGGCGGTTACCACGCGGCCAAAGAGGAACAGGGAAAGATTGAAGCCCGCATCCGCCAACTGACGGTGCTTCTGCGCGATGCCCACGTAGGGGAAGCCCCGGCCGATGACGGCATCGTAGAACCCGGCATGCTTGTAGTCGCCAAAATCGCAGGGGACGAAGAGACATTCCTGCTGGGGTCCCGCGAAATCGCCGGCGACTCGGACCTGGATGTGTTCAGCGAGAAGTCACCCCTTGGTGCCGCGATCGTCGGTCACAAGGAGGGCGAGACCCTCAGCTATACCGCTCCGAACGGCAAGGACATCACGGTGGAACTCATCTCGGCCAAGCCGTACACGGGCTGACATTTACTAGCCTCAACCTCAAACGCCGGTCCCCGTCAGGGGGCCGGCGTTTTGGTGTCCCTGGGGCGCAGCAAAACGGCAGCGGCCACTCCGCCCGCCGCCCCGCCAAGGTGTGCCTGCCAGGAGACGAAGCCGCCCATGATCGGCAGCACGCCCAGCAGGATGCTCCCGTAGACCATGAAAAGGACCACCGCAAGGAGGATTTGCTGCCAACTGTGGTTGAAGAAACCACGGACCAGGAGGAAGGCGAACAATCCGAAAACCAGCCCCGACGCTCCCACGGTGATCCCGCCGTCGCCAATCATCCAAACGGTCAGTCCGGAACCCAGCCAGCTGAACGCCAGC
>JBDTQQ010000194.1:0-5345 GCA_039932075.1 Pseudarthrobacter sp.
TTGTGGATAACCCGTGTGGGTTGTCCTGTGGTTAAGTGGACAACTTGGGCCCGAACTGGTGCTGCTGCACGCTGCCCGCCCGGAATTTCCGGGCTCCGCTGCGCATAGCGGGTACGGACGCCTTCTCTCCGCCCCATAGATGCCTGTTTTCAACAGCGTTATTCACAGTGTTAATAACTTGATCCTTCGAGGGTCAGAGGCAGAAATCCGCTCCTTCCCGCACCTTAGCGGGATCTGAGAGCTGTGCGTCGCAGGGTTATCCCCAACTGTGGATAAGTTGTGGGTAGTGTCCTGTTGCTATGTGGATAACTTTCTTCACGGTACCGCAAGTTGTTGCCACTGCAGCGCGGGAGCCGACCGCCGGGGGCAGTCCGGCGCAATATCGGCCCGGGCAAAGCTATCGGCCATTTATCCACAGGAAATCCACAGTGTTAATAACTTACGCTCGTGTATTTCCTGCGCGCGGCAGAGAGCCTTTCTGGCCTCCCGGGGCCATGGGGCGGCGCACCGGCCTTATGTGGCCCTGATTCTCCACGGAAGTTATCCACATTGGGGATAACTTTGCCCACAGCTGTGCCAAGGAGTTTCGCAGGGAAAACCGGTTCCTCAGCGCGGCCAGACGCCGGAACTGCCACGCCGGTGGCTGTCGAGCAGGTGCGTGTCCACCATGCCGATGGCCTCCATCAGGGCATACATGGTGGTGGGGCCGACAAAGGCGAACCCGCGCTTCCGCAGTGCCTTCGACAGTGCGATGGACTCGGCCGAGGTGGTCGGGATGTGGCCGAGCGCCGTGGGCTCGGGCGTGGTGTCCGGCTTGAACTGCCACACGAAATCCACCAGGCCGCCGTCGGACCGGAGCGCGATGGTGGCCTGGGCATTCGTGATGGCGGCCCGGATCTTGAGCCGGTTCCGCACGATTCCGGCATCCAGCAGCAGCCGCTGGACATCCGCGTCGGTGTACGCGGCGACGATGTCGGGCTGGAAGTCGTGGAATGCCGTGCGGAAGGCCTGCCGCTTGCGGAGGATGATGGCCCAGGAGAGTCCGGCCTGGAAGGCCTCAAGGCTGATGCGTTCGTACAGGCCCTGCTCGGCGCGGACGGGCAGGCCCCATTCGGTGTCATAGTACTCGCGCAGCATCGGGTCGGCCGCGGCCCACGCGGGGCGGGCCAGCCCGTCGTCGCCGATCAGGATGCCGTCCGTCAGGAACGCCAACGGGTGGTCATGAGGAAGCCAATAATGGCAATGCCGAACCCGGCAACGATGTTCCAGGAGCCCCAGGCCTCGACCGGAAACGCGGCGTTGCTGATGTAGAACGTGATGATCCATAGCAGGCCGATAATCATGAGACCGAACATTACCGGCTTGAACCACACCGCGTTGGGCTTGTAGGCCTGCGCGGCGGAAGTCTGCTGTCCGGTGCGGGCAGTGTTCTTTCGCGGCTTTGACTCGGGCACAGGTCCTCCTTGGCGGGCGGTACCAGGAGCGACGCCTGGGCTTGATATCCTGCAGGAAGGAAACGCCGGCGGCCAACGCGCTCATGGTAACTCTTGGAAATCTTACTCGAAGCCCAATACTAGCTGTAGTTCACCCCGCCCCGGCGTTAACTACGGATCCCCAGGAGGAGAATCCAAGGTGTTGCAGCTCAAGGAGAGATCCGCTCCCGCACCAGCCCGCGGCATCGGCGTCGTGGCCTGCGCCGTCCAGATCGCGGGCGAACTCCTCATCACCGCCGGGGCGATCCTCCTGCTGTTCGTCGCCTGGCAGTTGTGGTGGACCAACGTGGAATCGGATGCCAAACAGCGCGACGTCATCAAGGACTTCGCCCAGGACCTGAAGACAGTGCCGGCGACCGCCTCTCCCGCTGACGCCCCCGCCTCCTACGGCCCCGCCGCTGTCGGCGCCGAGCCCGCAGCCGGCGCGACGATCGGCGTCGTCTATATCCCGCGTTTCGGCGCCGAGTACACCCGGCCCATCGTCCAGGGAACGACCGCCGCGGTGCTGGACTCGCTGGGAATCGGCCACTACCAGGGCACGGCGATGCCCGGCGCGGCGGGGAACTTCGCGGTGGCCGGCCACCGGCAGACGCACGGCGCAGTCCTGGACAACATTGACGCCTTGGTGCCCGGCGACAGGATCTACGTCCAGACCAGAGACGGCTATTACGTCTATGTGTTCCGGAACAGCGAGATCGTGCTTCCCTCCCGGACCGATGTGCTGCTGCCGGTCCCGACACAGCCCGCGGCAACACCCACCGAAAGTTACCTCACCATGACCAGCTGCAACCCGCGCTTCGGCTCCCAGGAACGTATCATCGCCTACTCGCTGCTGGAACGGTGGCAGCCGGCCTCCGCGGGGCCGCCCGTCGAGATCTCCGCCCAGGTGGCCCGCACCACCGGGGAAGGCTGAGCCGTGTACGGCTGGATTTTCCGCCATCTACCGGGCCCCCTGTGGCTGCGGATCGCCACGGCACTGGTGCTGCTCGCGGGCGGGCTGGTATTGATGGTTGAGTTCCTTTTTCCCTGGATGTCACAATTCACCCAGTTCACCGATTCGACGATTGATTCAGCAAGGCACCGATGAGCACAACCAAGATCCTGGTCGTAGACAACTACGACAGCTTTGTCTACACCCTGGTGGGTTACCTCCAGGAACTCGGTGCGGAGACCACCGTGGTCCGCAACGACGACGTCACCCTTGCGGAGGCCGTCGAGATGGCCGAGGCGCGCGACGGCGTGCTCATCTCGCCCGGGCCCGGAACGCCCGCCGGCGCTGGGGTCTGCATCGAGCTGATCAGGTGGGCCGGCAACAACAACAAGCCCATGCTGGGAGTGTGCCTGGGCCATCAGGCGCTGGCGGAGGCCTACGGCGGAACGGTGACGCACGCACCGGAGCTCATGCACGGCAAGACCTCCCTAGTGGAGCACCGCGGGACCAGCGTATTCGCCGGGCTCCCCTCTCCGATCACGGCGACCCGCTACCACTCCCTCGCCGCCGTCCGGGAGAGCATCCCGGAGGTCCTGGAAATCACCGCGGAGACGGCCACCGGCGTCGTCATGGGGCTGCAGCACCGCACCGCCCCGCTATGCGGCGTCCAGTTCCACCCGGAATCCGTGCTCACCGAAGGCGGCTACCAGATGCTGGGCAACTGGCTGGAGTCTCTCGGTATGGAGGGCGCCGCGCAGCGGGCCTCCGAACTGAGCCCGCTGATCAGGCACTGACCCCCCGCACCGCCGCGGGCCGGCGTACCCTTCCCTAAGGAAGGAGCAGGCCGAGGCCTTCGGTTTTGTTTTGCTTGGGCGTGGGAGTCGGCGTGGGGCTCGGGGTCGGCGCGGGAGGCGGCGGCGGGGCCTTGGCCACCGTGACAATGATGTTCTTGCCCTGTTCGATCAGGGCATCCGCGGCGTCACTCTGGGCAGTTACTTTCCCCGGTTCGACCTGGGAGTTTTCGACTTCCTTGACCGTCATCGCCAGCCCGAGGTCTTTCAGGGCCGCTTCCGCTGCGGCCACCTGCGACCCGATCAGCTGCGGCATGGCCACCTTGCCGTTCGAGACTACGAGCTCCACGGTGCTGCCGGCGGCCACGGTTTCGCCCGGCGCGGGTTTGGTGGTGATGACGGCGCCGGCCGGTACCGTGGGGCTGTTCGCCATGGTGGTGAAGGGCGCACCGGTCAGTCCCTTCTGGCGCAGGACATCACGCGCGGCCGCCTCGGTGCGGCCGGGAAGGTCCGCGGGAATGGTGATGGCATTGGGGCCGTCGGAGATATTGAGGATAATGTCCGCGTTGGGCGCGAGCGAACTGCCCGACGCCGGGGCGGTGCCGATGGCAATGCCCTTGGCGATGGTCTCGTGCCTGAGCCTGTTCAGCTGGGGTTTGAGGCCGGTGTTGTAGAGCCTCTGCAGGGCCTCGGACTCGGTCAGCGATGTCACCGACGGGACCAGGACCTTCGCCACGGGCGGAGGCTGCTGGTTCATCATGTTGTACAGCCACAGGCCACCACCGGTCAGGACGAGCAAGGTGAGGACCACCAGCGTGGCAATCCAGGTCCGGCGGCGCGACTTCTGACGCGAAGTGTGTTCGCTGGCGCTGGCGCCAGCGCCGGGCAGGACCAGGGGAAGGCTGCCCGTATCCGCGGCCGGATAGACCGCGGTGCCCTGTTCCGGAAAGACGGCGTCATTGCCCGACGCGTCCCCGGCGGGACGGAGGCGGCCGCCGGGTGCGTCATCCAGGAACTGGGCGCCGGTCAGCGAAAAAGCGGCGGTCGGCGGAATGCGGTCCGGGCCCTGGACGGTGCCGGTGGGACCGGTGGGAGCCTCGCTGGAACCAAGGGGGGCGACCCCGACGCCGGCGCGCGCCGCACGGAGGGCACGCTGGAAGGCCGCCGCATCCTGGAATCGGTCCGCCCGGTTTTTCTGCAGGGCTTTCATCAGGACGCTGTCCAGGGCCTCGGAGATTTCAGGGTTCAGGCTGCTGGCCAGCTCAGGGATCTCCCGCACATGCTGGTAGGCCACCGAAACGGGGCTGTCCCCGACGAACGGCGGCCGGCCGGCCAGCATCTCGTACAACAGGCAGCCGGCAGAATACAGGTCGCTGCGGGCGTCCACGGTCTCTCCACGCGCCTGCTCCGGAGACAGATACTGCGCCGTGCCCACCACTGCCTGGGTCTGCGTCATGGTCGCGGCCGAGTCAGCCATGGCGCGGGCGATGCCGAAGTCCATGACCTTGACGCTGTTCGAGTCTGGGCAGAACATCACATTGGCCGGCTTGATGTCGCGGTGGACGATTTTGGCCTTGTGGCTGTAATCGAGGGCCGAGAGCACCCCCAGGCTGAAGTCGATCGCCTTGTCGATGCTGACCTCCTTCGCCCGGATCAGGTCACGGATCGTCGTGCCGGCAACGAATTCCATCACTATGTACGGCACCCGGACGCTGTCGTCGTGGTCACCCGGGACCGCGTGGTCTCCGGTGTCGTAGACGGCCACGATCGAGGGATGGTTCAGCGCAGCCACGGCCTGGGCCTCGCGCTTGAAACGCGCCTGGAACTGTGGATCCCGGGCCAGGTCCGGGCGTAGCAGCTTCACCGCCACGGTGCGCCCCAGCCGGGTGTCGACCCCGCGGAACACATCCGCCATGCCGCCGCGGCCGATCAACTCACCCAGCTCATAGCGCCCGCTGAGGACGCGCTGGGTGTTTTCGGGGCGGCGGTCCTCCCTGTGCGACGGTGTGCGGGGTGAAGTAGACATGACGGGCTACGGCGCTGAGCAGGTCGGCGGAACGGAGGGCGTTTCGCCCTTCTTGCAGGCGGGCAGGGCGGCCTTGGCCAAGTGATAGGTCACCACTGAACCGG
>JBDTQQ010000195.1:0-5328 GCA_039932075.1 Pseudarthrobacter sp.
GCCGTCGCCACTGTGATCCTCCTGGCAGGTCCGTTGGCCGGCATGGCGGTGTGGTCGGCGCAGAACATCCTTCGGCCCACAGCTGCGGCGCAAGCTGCCGAAGGTCCTGCCGGCCCGGCGCTTGGAACGCCGCGGCTCGTTGAGGCAGGAAATTCGCGGACGCTTCCTGCCACGGCGATCGACCGGGGTATAGGGCCGGAGCAGACACGCACCCTCCTGATCAGCACCCACGAGAACGGCACTTTTCACGCCTCGCTGATGCGCGGTGCAGGAACCACCTTGGACAGTCTTTCGGCCATCGCCGCCGCCCGGAACATCATGGGCGCACCCGGCCAGGAGACACTCAGGGAAGATGACGACGTGACCGCTTCGCTCCGCAGCGTTGTAGCCACACTGGTGGCCGGGCAGGGTGTGGATCCCAGGCCAGAGTTGGAGCGCCTGGGCGCCGGCTTCGTGGTGCTGCGCTCGGCGGACACGGCCGCCCAGTTGACGGCCAGCAGGATGGACGCAGTGCCGGGCCTTGTCGCCGTAGGACAGACGGACGTGGGCTGGCTGTGGCGGATCACGCCGCTCAACCAGCCTGCCCTGCAGCCCGCTGACGTCGCCCACCGCGTTCGGATTGTGGACCCGGCCGGAGCCACGGTGGCTCTGGTGCCCTCCAGATACGACGACGTCGACGCCACGGTCTCCGGGGGCCCGGAAGGCCGCCTCGTTGTGCTCGCTGAACGGGCGGATCCCGGATGGAGCGCCTGGTTCGACGGGCGGAAACTCACGTCCACAACCTCAGGCTCGGCCCAGGCGTTCACCTTGCCGGCGTCGGCAGGCCACTTGACCATCCGGTATGACGCCCCGTGGGCTCTGTGGTCCGGAATCGCGCAGGTCACGGTCTTCGCACTCACCGTGATGCTCGCCCTACCCATGCCCGCACGGCGGCCCAACACTGGCCTGTCACGGGACGAGGGATCTCTGCGTAAGGAACACCAGAATGCATAAGGACGCTCCAGGCTCCGCCCCGGCGGCCGAAAAGACTATGTCGGCCTCGATCCCGGAACAGGGTGCCACTGCAGGAACGCCGGCGGGGGCCAATGCCTCTGGACCGGACCGGCCCGCTACCCGCAGGACGCCGTCCAGGGAAATGTTCGCCGGACTGGTTTCCGCGGTGGTGATTGTCGCCGCGGCAGGCGGCATCGTCGCTGCTGCGTCCTTCGCCCCGCAACCCACGGGCGGCCGCGGCATCCCTGCCGCGCTGGCCTCCGTTCCTGCCGGCGCAAGCGTCGGGGTATGTCCGGGACCGGCACGCCTGCTCGAAGGCACTGAAGCCGGCACCGACCCCCAATTCAGCCCCGAGTCCGCCACGGCCAAAAGCGTCGTCACCGGCGCCGTGCTGAGCGCCCCGGGTGGTGTCCTGCCCACCAGTCAGCTCTCCGCTCTCAACGGAACGCCCGCCGTCGAGATCGCCAAGGGTGGCAGCCAGCCAGCCCAGGCCGGTCCCCAGGACCTGAAAGCCGGGGTGCTCAACGGTCACAGCGTGAGTGGCGCCACCGTGCTGGGCGCGGACGCCATCGCAGGGCAGAAGCCGTCAGCGGCCGGTGTGCTGAAATACTCGGCCACGGACGGCGACCTGCAAGGTTCAGCGGCAGCTAACTGCACGCCGCCGGCCAACGACCTCTGGCTCGCCGGCGCCAGCACCACTGTGGGCCGCACGTCCGTTCTGGTCCTCAGCAACGCCTCCAGTACGCCCGCTACCGTGAGCCTGGAGCTGTTTGGCAGCAAGGGGCAGATCCAGGCCCCCGGCAGCAGGGGTCTGCTCGTCGCGCCAGGAACCACCCGTTCAATTGTCCTCGCCGGGCTGGCCCCCGGCGAGCCGCACCTGAGTGTCCATGTCCGCAGCGCCGGCGGACCAGTGGCGGCAGCCATTCAACAGAGTGTCCTGAGGGGACTGACGCCCGGAGGCGTCGACTTCATCGTGCCAGGGGCCGCCCCGGCGGCCCGCCAGGTCATGACCGGTCTGGACATCCAGGATGCCGGCGGGATTTCCGCTACTACCGGCAAGGACGGCTTCGGCGACGCCGGCCCCGCTCTAAACATCACCGTCCCAGGCCCCTCGGACGCGGTAGTGGAGGTCAAGCTCTTCGGCCGGGACGGTCAGAAAGCCCTGCCAGGCGGCGGTGTGGTCACGGCGAAGGCGGGGTCCGTCACGGAGATTTCGCTGGCAGGTGTCCCGGCCGGCCACTACACAGTATCCACCAGCTCGGACGTGTCGTTTGTGGCCTCGGCACGCGTTACCCGCGGCGTCAACGGTGAAAAGGCATCGGATGTTGCCTGGGCAGCCTCCGGCGTCAGGCTGGGCAGCCAGCATGTGGTGCCGGTACCGCAGGGCGGCGACCGGACCCTGGTATTCGGTGTACTCGAAAACCGGGCCACGATCTCCTATACACCCATTACAGCTGACGGCAGGATCCGGGCAGCGGCGACTGCCGACGTCGCCGGCGGAACCACAACGTCCATCAAGCTACCCGCAAAGGTCGAAGAGTCAGAGGTGGTGGCGTATATGGTCTCTGCCTCTGGCGACGCCGCCTACGGCGCCCTGCTGCTGCAGCAGGAAGGCCGGGAGGATATTTCGACCCTGGCCTTGATGCCGGCGGCGTCAGGACAGGAAAAGGTAGCAGTCGCCCTCGGCTACTAAGGCTGGTTCCGGGCGGGGTTCAGTACCGGCAGGTGGCACAGCACCTGCGGCCAGCTGCCGCGGCTCAGTAGGCGGCTACGCGGCGGCGGCTCAGTACCTGCGGCGGTAGACCGGATCGAGTGTTTCCGGGGCTACGCCGAGCATCTCGGCCGTGTGCTCCACCACAACGTCGTGGACCAGGTCCTGGAGTTCATCCCGGCTGCCGCAGCCCTGTTCCACCACCCGGCGATACAGGGTGATTACCGGGCCTTCCTCGTCAGTTGCGGGAGAGTAGGCGCCCATGGGCGGCGGCGCGGCGTTGGCCACCAGCTGTTCCAGGTCCGGCGGGATCTCGTCCACGGCAAACCGAACGCCGTCCAGCGTCTTGCCCCAGATGTCGTGGAGCCGCTGCGCGGAGTCAAGCACCATGTCATCAAAGCGGTCGGACCGCGTCCGATACCCGGGATGCGTGGGCAGGACCAGTTCCCCTCGCAGGCCGCGGCCGTGGCGGTTCCTGCGGCGCATCGCAAAGCTTCGGCCCGGTGAGCTCGGTCCCGCTTCTCCGCTTCGGGCGTCCGGGTCAGCCAAACGGACCGAAAAAGCTGAATCATGGTTCGATGACTGCATACATTGACTGTAAACCCGGCCGCAGTTTTACGCGACACTAGCCGCGACTAACCGCGGTCAGGTCCGGGGCGCGGCGATTGGGACAGCAAATACCGCGAAAGAGCGGTCAGGCAGAGTAGTCTGTGATGTCGTGGGAGCTATCCGTCAATGTTCAAGGTCGGCCTGCCGTCAGTCAGCGGTGGCAACTTTGACGTACGTCTACGCGGACTCCACCGCAGTCCTCGGCCCTCTGGCCACCTACGCAGAGCCGCATTGTTACGATTTGTGCGAACAGCATGCCGGGTCATTGACGGTTCCCCGCGGTTGGGAAGTGCTTCGTCTGGCGATGCCCACCACCCCGCAGCAGCCGGGCCCGGACGACCTCCTTGCCCTTGCCAACGCGGTCCGGGAAGCCGCGGCGCTGCCGCCCAAGCCGCAGACAACGCAGGCCCAGCGTGCCGCACATTCAGCGCTGGAAGCGCCGGTCGGCGCCGAAGGCACACGCAGGGGGCATCTTCGTATTCTGCGCGAACCATCCTGATCGCGAACCTTTCTGGTCGTATCTTCGGCGCGCACACCGTTGTGTCCATCTCTTCCACGCAGACATTTCCCTGATCGCGAATCCCCTCGGATGTACACCTGGCCGATGCTGATGTGGCGGTAGGCTTGAACCTGCTAATCAGTCAGCCACCGGCGCGCACGCGCGCCCTTTCGGGAGCATCAACCATGGCAAAGATCAGTCCTGAGCTGTTGTCCGTCCTGCGCTGTCCCGTGACCGGCTCACCGCTGGTCCAGGAAGGCGAAGAGCTTGTATCGACGGCGGCAGGAGAGTCGGGCGTGAAGCTCCGCTATCCGATCCAGGACGGCATCCCGCTCCTCCTGCCGCCGGAACTGCTGCAGGCCGCCACCGCGGCCGGCTCCGACCAGCACGACTCCGCGGCCTCCCCGGCAGCCAGCGACAGCCTGGCCGCCAGCAGCGGAGCGCCGGGCAACGGCATCTAAGACCGGGCGATCTGAGGCACCCCGATCTGAGCCAGCGCCGCCAGAGTCAGTCCCGCAACGGACTGAAGAAATTGGCCGGTACCGCCCGGGGTGACTTGTTTCGCATCACCGCCGCAGACCACCTCCGCCCCAAACGATTTCCCTGTAAGCGACTTTTACCCCAAATCGACTTGCACGCAGACGCTTCAACGCCGTCGCTGCTATCGGACAGAGCAAAGGAATACCATGACAATTGACTACAAGGTCGCCGACATTTCGCTGGCCGAAGCCGGACGCCACCAGATCCGGCTGGCTGAGCACGAGATGCCGGGGCTGATGTCGCTTCGCAAGGAGTTCGGCCCCAACCAGCCGCTGAAGGGCGCGCGGATCGCGGGCTCCCTCCACATGACGGTGCAGACCGCGGTCCTGATCGAAACGCTGACCGCGCTCGGTGCGGAGGTCCGCTGGGCCTCGTGCAACATTTTCTCCACCCAGGACGAAGCTGCGGCCGCGGTTGTGGTGGGCGGCGGCACAGTTGAGGACCCCCAAGGCGTTCCCGTGTTCGCATGGAAGGGCGAAACCCTCGAAGAATACTGGTGGACTGCCCAGCAGATCCTCACCTGGCCCGGCGCAGACGCTGATCCGGAACTCGGCCCGAACATGATCCTGGACGACGGCGGCGACGCCACGATGCTGGTACACAAGGGTGTTGAATTCGAAGCCGCCGGCGCTGTGCCGGACGCAGCCGAGGATGAGTCCGAAGAAGGCCGGATCTTCCTGGATGTGCTGCGCGCCTCCCTCCAGGAGGACAACCAGCGCTGGACCCGGATCGGTTCCCGCCTACGCGGTGTCACCGAGGAAACCACCACCGGTGTGCACCGCCTCTACCAGTTGGCTGAACAGGGCAAGCTGCTGTTCCCCGCCATCAACGTCAACGACTCCGTCACCAAGAGCAAGTTCGACAACAAGTACGGCATCCGGCACTCACTGCCCGACGGCATCAACCGGGCCACGGACGTCCTGATGGGCGGCAAGGTCGCCGTCGTCTGCGGCTACGGCGACGTCGGCAAGGGCGC
>JBDTQQ010000196.1:0-5327 GCA_039932075.1 Pseudarthrobacter sp.
TCCTGTTGGCTTAAGATTTTTCGTGACCGTCACAGGGACTTTCCTCCTGGGGTTGATGCCGGGCTCAGCCTCCAGTTTAGTCAGTACCAACAGATAGAATTGTCGCTGTGGGGCCTGAGCGGAACAACCAGTACACCGAAGCGGGTCTTCGCGAGCTCCGGCGCAACTGCATCATTCACGTGGACATGGACGCATTTTTCGTGTCCGTGGAGCTGCGCACTCGTCCGGAGCTCCGTGGAAAGCCTGTGATCGTAGGATTCCCGGGGGACCGCTCGGTGGTCCTGTCAGCCTCGTATGAGGCCCGTGTCTTCGGCGTAAAGTCCGCCATGCCTATGGCCATCGCTGCCAGGATGTGCCCTCGGGCCTGCATTATTGAGCCTCGCCACAAGCTGTACTACGAAGTCTCCGCCCAGCTGATGGAGATCTTCCAGTCCATCACGGACCTCGTCGAGCCGCTCAGCGTTGATGAAGCCTTCCTGGATGTGGGAGGGGCAATCCGGCGGCTGGGGCCGCCACGCGAAATCGGCGAGTTGATCCGCCGCCGGGTTGCTGCCGAGCTGGGCATCACAGCGTCCGTTGGAATCGCCGCCAGCAAATTCGTTGCAAAGATTGCGTCCACACGCTGCAAGCCTGACGGACTGTTGCTCATCGGGCCGGACGAGACGGTGCCGTACCTGCACAGCCTGCCCGTCGGGGCCCTTTGGGGAATCGGTGCCAAGACCGCGGACGTGCTGGCCAGGATGGGCATCCGGACCGTCGCGGACGTGGCCGCCACGCCTGTGACTTCCCTGAAGAAGGTGCTCGGCGCCACCGGTGAGCACGTCTACCGGCTGTCGTGGGGGATTGACCCGCGTCCGGTGACCCCTGTGCGGCTGGAAAAGAGCATCGGTGCAGAGGAGACCTTCGCTGTGGACACCGGCGATGATGCCATCATCAGCCGCGAATTGCTACGGCTGGCCCATCGCACCGCCGGCCGGTTGCGAAGTTCAGGAACAGTGGCCCGGACCGTGGCTTTGAAGCTCCGCTATGCGGATTTCTCCACAATTACCCGGAGTCGCACTGTGCACACCCCGGTGGACAGCGCGCAGCTGATCCACGGGGTGGCACTCCAGCTGCTGGAATCCCTGGGGCCCCGTCCCATGACCGTCCGGCTGGTCGGCATCCGGGCGGAGCAGCTGGAAGAGGCCGCCCAGACCTCCCTGCAGTTGAGCTTTGACCGCAGGGATGACAACTGGCGCGCGGCTGAACAGGCGCTGGACCAGGTCAGCCGGAAGTTCGGAAACAAATCCGTCCTGCCGGCCAGTCTGCTGGACCCCGGCAGCGCGCGCTAGGTGGCATTTCTTCCCGGTTCACGGCGCCCGGGAGGGTGATGGCCGTCTTTCAGAACAGGCTCCGACAAACTATCCTTATATGTACATAGTTTTCAGTTACTGCCGGACTTCTTGGACGTACTGCCGTTCCAATCACCCTCATGCCGGTGTTCGCAATCCGCCACCTTTGGCGGGTGGGAACCTCCCGGGCATGCGGGTCGTTATTGGAGCAGGAGTACGGGATAGGACCAGCCCGGACGTTGGCCTACATAAGGAGGTCGTGATGCCGCTCTCGGAGCACGAACAGAAGCTGCTTGAGCAGCTTGAGAAGCAGCTGCACGAGGACGATCCGAAGTTCGCTAATAGCATGGGATCGGATCCTGGACGTACCTGGTCCACCCGGCACCTCGTCATCGGTGTCCTCTGCGCTTTGGCCGGCATCGCGTTGCTCCTGGTCGGCGTTACCACGCAAATCATCATTGTTGGCGTCCTCGGCTTCGTGGTTATGGGCGGTGGTGTCTACTTCGCCACTATGCGCAATGGGTCCGGGGCCAAGGCAAACTCCGCTTCCGCCGGGAAGTCCGGAAAGCCCCGGAGTACGTTCATGTCCAGCCTTGAAGAGCGCTGGGACGAACGTCGCCGCGACGACTCCTGAGGTCCCACCACCACTGATTGCACGGTTTTTTGTGCCGAAGTGCCCGCCGCGCTGATGGTCGTCCTCTTCACTCCACTTCCTACCCCTCCACTTTTCTCCCCGCCTGGCTCTTGCTGCTGAGTGGGACCGCTACCGAAGACCCGCCCCGGCGGGTCTTCGGCGTTTAACGGACTCTCAGCCCAAGCACGCAGCAGCAACTGACCGTCTTGGGCAAGCTCAAAACGATCAGTTACCTGGTTGGGAACTCGTGACGGCGGCAGTGGGGAGCGTCCGACGACGGGTGGGGAATCCAGCGGGGGAGTGCCCGACGGCGGGGACGAACCGTCGTCGGGCCCTTCTCGTTGGGGATGCCCACTTAGCTTCCCAGGCCCTCCACTTTCATCCACCACGCGGTTCCGCGCCATTTGGCGGAAAAGATCATCAAAAGGGGGCGACTGAGGCCCATTTTGCATTGACTGTGGGGGAAAGTGGAGTAATGTGGAGGACATAAGAGGGTAGTTGCAACATTAGGGGATGTGCAGTTCCTGACGGCAGACAGGCGGTGGGCCAGTGTTTCTGGGCACGCATTCGCCACGTCTGGACGAAAAGGGCCGGATTATCCTCCCCGCAAAGTTCCGCGAGGAACTTGCCGCCGGGCTGGTTCTCACAAGGGGCCAGGAGCGTTGTATCTACGTCTTCAGTGAGCAGGAATTTGCGAGGGTTCACGAGCAAATGCGGGAGGCGCCCATCTCCTCCAAGCAGGCTCGGGACTACATTCGTGTCTTTCTCTCTGGAGCCTCGGACGAGGTACCTGACAAGCAGGGGCGCGTGACCATTCCGGTGGCGCTCCGGGAGTATGCAGGCCTCGGCAGGGAACTGGCCGTCATCGGCGCAGGAACCCGAGCCGAGATCTGGGACGCCCAGGCATGGAATGAATACCTGGCAGAGAAGGAAACCGCCTTTTCTGAAACCGACGACGCCATTCCGGGGATTCTGTGATCACCTGAACGGCACCGAAGACCGCTTCTTGAACGAGATCTCCAGCCGCCCATCGGACAGTCCACCTGGCTCACTTCCCCGGAGCCAGGCGGTAGAACGATAGGCGCGGATGGGGATCTGGCTCAAGAAGCACCCCAGGATACCCGCCGAATGAAAGGACGAAGGCATGAATGATCACCCGAAGCCGACGTCCGAACGCCATGTACCGGTCCTCAAGGACCGGTGCATCAATTTGTTGGCGCCAGGGTTCGAGGCGGCGCGCCTCCGGGGCGAAACACCCATCGCCATTGATGCGACGCTCGGCATGGGCGGTCACTCGGAAGCGATGCTGGAGCGTTTCCCTGACCTTCACCTGATTGGGATCGACCGCGACGAAGAGGCACTGGCCTTGGCGGGGGAGCGGCTGTCCCGGTTCGCTGACCGCACGGACCTTGTGCATGCTGTGTATGACGAAATTGCCGATGTTCTCGAAGACCTCGGAGTCAAGGAAGTCCACGGCATCCTGATGGACCTGGGTGTCTCATCCCTTCAGTTGGACGAGCGCGAACGTGGTTTCGCCTACTCCTTCGACGCGCCCCTGGACATGCGCATGGATACAAGTCGCGGCCAGACCGCGGCCGATGTGGTCAATAACTACAGCGAAGAGGACCTTGTTCGGATCATCCGTAAATGGGGCGAAGAGAAATTCGCTGGCCGGATCGCCAACAGGATCGTCGCAGCAAGGGCCGTCAAACCGATTACCACCACCGGGGAACTGGTGGAACAGATTCGCGCGGTGGTTCCCGCGGCAGCCGCCAAATCCGGCGGTCATCCTGCCAAGCGGACCTTCCAGGCACTGCGGATCGAAGTCAACGAGGAACTTGATGTGCTGGAACGCGCGGTTCCCGCGGCTGTGGATGCCATTGCACTGGGCGGACGCATCGTGGTGATGTCGTACCACTCCCTTGAGGACAAGATCGTCAAGTCCGTTTTCCAGGCGGGC
This sequence comes from Pseudarthrobacter sp., assembly GCA_039932075.1. GTDB lineage: Bacteria > Actinomycetota > Actinomycetes > Actinomycetales > Micrococcaceae > Arthrobacter. The sequence goes on from JBDTQQ010000196.1 coordinate 3,926, forward strand.
TCGAAATCGTCAGCGCCGCTTGGATTCCCGGTGGAACTCGAAGAACACAAAGCAACCCTTAAGACCCTGACCAAGGGCACCGAGGTACCCACCGTCGTCGAAATCGCCGAAAACCCCCGCGCCGCTTCAGCCAGGCTGCGCGCCGTGGAACGCATCCGAGCCAGGAGAGAAGCATGAGCACCGCCGCCGTTAAGAACTTTCCGGTCCTCTCCGGCAGCAGCGCGCCCGTAATTAAGGCTGAGCCTGCCGGTCCGCGCCGGAAGGAACGCACACCCCTTTCCGTGGTGCGTTCCGCACCGAAGAAGCGCCGTGCCCCGTTTGTGGTGATGTGCTTCGCCCTGCTCGCCGTTGCGCTCGTGGCGGTCCTTGTACTCAATATTTCGGTGTCCACCTCCCAGTACCAGCTCGTGGAACTCAGGGGCAAGCAGAGCACGCTCACTAAGCAGAACCAGGATCTGACACAGCAGCTCCAGAACTTCGAAGCTCCGCAGAATCTGGCCGCCAAGGCTGCAGACTTGGGAATGGTCCCTTCCACCGTCAAAGGCCAGATCGACCTTTCCACCCTCACTGTCACGGGCAAGGCAACACCGGCCGTGAAGGGCGGCGCTGCCGGAGCCGTTATCCCGGCCCCGGCAATCGCCGGGGCGCTGACCGTTGTTCCGCCGGTGACAGCATCAGATGCGTCCGTGAGCCGCAAGATTGCCAGCGGAGAGCCCGCGCCGGCAGCAACAGTGCCGGCTCCGGCTCCCGCGGCAGGAACTCCGGCGGCAATACCGGTACCACCGGTACCGGCCGTCGATCTCCACGGTGGTTCGGTACCGGCGCCGGAGCAGAAGGTGCCCGGGCAGTAACTGACAGCCGCTGAAAAGCAGCCGTTCAGGCAGGAAGGCCAAGTGCCCGGCGGGGCACCACAGCAGGCATCAAGGCGAGCAGCAAGGAATCACGGTGGCGCAGACAACCGGCAAGGCAAGGGATGTCAAGGCGCCGAACGCCACCAAGCGATTGCGCCTCGGCCTGGGAATCATGCTGACGCTGCTGCTGGTGGTGGGCGGCAAGCTCTTTATGGTCCAGGGCCTCGATGTTGGCGGGATGGCTGCGGCCGCCCTTGACTATCGCATGCGCGAAACTTCACTCCCCGCCGAGCGCGGCAGCATCCTTGACGCCAACGGCACAGTCCTGGCCAACAGCGTGATCCGGTACAACGTGGTGGTGGACCAGACCGTCAACACGAAGACAGAGACGTTCAAACGGCTCGCCAAAGTGGACGGCAAAGACAAGCTGGTAGACGTTTCACGGGAGCAGGGGCTGAAAGAACTGGCCGGCGTCCTGGGCATGGACCAAGACGCCGTCCGGAACGCTGTCACCGGCGAACAGCGCTACTACATCGTGGCGAAAGACCTTA
>JBDTQQ010000197.1:0-5324 GCA_039932075.1 Pseudarthrobacter sp.
TCGGCGGACAGGAAGACATGATCATCGACGTCGCCGTCCAACTCGCCTCCGGCGCCCGGGTCGCCTGACCACCAGAATCAAAGTCGGAGGGCGTCGGGCGCATCACGTCCGGCGCCCCCCTGCTTCCCAACGCAAGTGAGACACCCATGAAATTCATCAGATTCGATGACTGGCGAAAACTCCGCGGAGCGGAGGTCGAGATTTGGCTGGACAGCGCTCTGCAACGAACCGGCATCATTGATGAAGCGACAGAAGACTCCACGATGGCGTGGGTGGCAGCCGACTCAAAGGAGCCGCGCCGTCTCCTTGAGCGTGCCAGCGGATTCGAGCTAAGGATCTCTTTCGACGAACTTGTACTCAGGGCGGGACCATCGACCCCCCAACGCAATTCGGACCTTTGAACCTCCGATAAAGCAAGGAAAGACTCTATCAACCAGGAAAGACTCTATCCACGCATCCCGGCCGCAGCTGTTGCTATGCGCCCTTAGATACCATTTGAACTACACCCCACCCGGACGTCACATTGCGGTCAATGAATACGTCAGAATAAGGTCCGTTGCAAGTATTCTGGACACACTCTAGCGAAACCCTTAGATTCCAAGCTGACACTTTTGTGCGGAGGGCCGGATGGCAGGTCAGTACGAATATCTCCCCGGAGTAGTCCAGGGCCAGACCTACCGCTTCCCCTTCTTCCGCGATCCCTTGCCGCGTCCCTTGTCCGGGTTGGGCGCGTACCGCTGTGCCATTTTGGGCTTTTTGACGGCCGGTCCGCGCCGGTCCGGCTTCGGTTCCTTCTTGGGCTTCTCTTGTTGGGCGGACGGCTGCCGGGAGCTCGCCGCGGTCCGGCCGCGGACGATCCCGATGAACTCCTCGATAATCTCGTCGGTGGAATCGCTGGGCCACGCCAGCGCAATCTCAGTGACAGGCGCTCCGGTCAGCCGGCGGGCCACCGTGTCCTTAACGTTGAAGTGCCTTGCCACGGACATCGGCAGGATGACCAGGCCGGCGCCGGACGCCACCACCTGCATGGCCATCTCGGGTCCACCAAGTTCCGCGACGTCCAGGAATGTCTCCTGGGCGAGGTCCGCCAGCGCCACTTCCTCAAACACCGAAATCTCGTGCCCCTTCGGCGCCACCACCACGGGCTGCTCCTCGTATAGGGGAATTACGCTGAGGCCTTCGCGCTCCACCGGAAGCCGGACGAAGCTCAGGTCCGCGGTACCGTCCGTTAATACGGACAGCTGCGCGCCGTCGTCGGACATAAATGACTCCAGCGGAATGTCCAGCACGCGCTCTTCCCAGCGGCGGATCCACTTTCCCGGCGTCACGCCGGCCACGTAGGCGAAACGCAGCACGCGCGCCGCGTCAGCCTCGTGGGATTCGGACGGGCTGTTATCGGCGGACGCGGCGTTTTGCGGGGATTCATTGTCGGCGGGCACGTCTTCACAGTACCGTCCGCCCGGATACCCTTGAAGCATGACCTCTGCAAACTCCCAGTCCATGAAGCCGGCCACCGTTGCCAAGAAGCTTGGCATCTACCTGCCCGCAACACCCCAGGAGTTCCAGGATTCGGTCATTAGCCGCGCCGATTTCGCCGAACTCCAGGCCAACCCGCCGGAGTGGCTCGCGGAACTCCGCCGCAACGGCCCGCACCCCCGCCCCGTGGTGGCCCAGAAACTGAACGTCTCCATCAGCGGCTTGGCCCGCGGCGGTGTTGAAGAAGCGCTCACGACGGCGGAAATCACCGCGCTGCTGCAGGCTCCCCCTGCGTGGCTGGTCACCGAGCGCGCCACCCACGCCGCCGTACGCGACGAGGCCCAGCGCGTCAAGGACGATGCCGCCAAGAAGGACGCTAAGAAAGCCCGCGCGAAGGCAGAGTAGCCGCGAGAAATCCTTGCCGCGCGGGTGAGCAGCACGGTCAGTCCTGGTGCAGCTGCACCAGGTTTCCGCAGCCGTCCTCGAACACTGCAGTGATTCCATAGGGGTCCTCCGACGGTTCGCCCTGGAACGTCACGCCGGCAGCAACCAGCCGGTTGTACTCGGCCTGCACGTCCGGTACGCCGAAGACGATGGCCGGCATGCCGGCGTCGTGCACAGCGTTCATGTAGTCCGCGCCGATCGGGTTGTCGCTGGGCTCCAGCAGCAGCCCCACCGAACTGTCATCGGCGCCGGGATCCTTGATGATGTAGAGGTTGTGTTCGGGCATCGCCATCAGCGTCTCGAACCCGAGGGTCTCGGTGTAGAACGTGTGGGCGGCCGCGGGATCCTTGACGTGGATGCTGCACATCTTCATTCTCATGCTCCCAAGCTACCCGGCCGGAACCAGGGCAGGGAACCGCACACCCGTCCGGACCCCGCACCCCATTGACCCCAGTCGCCGCAGGGGATGCAATGGAAGGAGCAGTCCGGAATCCTGGGCCGGGCCTGATACGGGGAGGTGCCGCGGTGCCGGCATTTGCAGAATCCGCCCTTGTGGGAGCGTTCCAGCTGGTGTTCTGGGCCGCAGTGCTGGTGTCCGCGGTGGCCGTCACCGTCCTGGCTGTCCGCCACCATTCGGCGCCGGCGCCCGACGTACGTGCCCCCGACCCGGTGTTCTGGGACGTGTTCATGGGCTCCGCCGTGGCCATTCCGGCGATCCTGATTCCCACCCTGGCCGCACCCTGGTCCGGCGCTGTGCTCACAGTGCTCGGCGTCGGCGCGGGCGTGGCCGCCTACCGAGGCAGCCCCCGGATCACGGCCTGGCACTCACGGCGCCGGCAGCAACGGCAGGACCGGCCCCTCTACACGGCAGCGCAGGCTGAACACGACACACTGCTCGCCCGCTGGCGCCACTACGAACTGGACCCCGCCAGCTGCATCGACTACCCCGCCATGACGGACGTCCGGCTTCCGGAAACGTCGGCGCTGATCAAGGCCATGCGGGAGGCGGAGCAACTGCGCGCCGAGCGGCACCAAGGGTACGCTCCCGCCGTCGAGCGCTTTGCCCTTGCCCTTAACACAGCAGAACGGGCGGCGGGCATCCCGGCGAGAGGTTAACTGCTATGTCGCTGGCGCTGGAGTCCGGCGGCGTGGCGCCGTAGCATCCGAGGATGGAACCCACAGAAGCGGACATCCGTGACCAGTTCGGCAGGCGCCTGGAGGACAAGGGGGCTTGGCGGCAGGCCACCACCCTGGAAGCCGCAGGCGAACTGACGGCGCGCTGGCTGGAGGGCCACAGCGAATACCAGGCCGCCACCTTCACTGTGCGCTGCGACGACGAAACCGAATCCATCGCCGTCGAGCTTGCTGCCCTCAACCGGAACGGGCTGTTCACCAAGGAATCCCAGCCCGGCCTGCGGACCGATAACTCGGCCCAGCGCCAATACGTCACCGCATTCTGCAGCGCCGACGTGGCCGCCGAACTGCTCGCCCTGTCCACCCGCACTGAACTGGTGACGGTGGCGCACGCCCCCGGTGAGGCCAGCAGCGCCGCCATCCCTGTCACGCTCGACGGCGACGAGGTAGTCACCGTCCTCGGCTCCAGCGAGAACCCGGTGGACGAGGAGCAGATCCAGGACTGGGCGGAGGAAACCAACGAAACCCTGGCGTTACTGCTCGCCGACTCCTGGTACGTGGAAATCCTGGACCCGCTCTGGGGACGGAATGACGTACTGCTGCCCGCCGTTCTCGCCGCCCTTACCGCGCGGCAGTAGGGCCGACCCTCCTGCGGACAGCGGAAAGGCCGCCCCGGTGAGGGCGGCCTTTCGGCATCTTTTACAGCTCGACGTCCCTACAGCTCTACGGTGCCGCTTTCGCCCACACTCATCCGGCTGTGCGTCACCTTGGACTTCACCCACTGGAAGACTGTGGCCGCTGTTCCGCCGGGGCTGGTCCAGTATTCCGCGGAGTCCGAGTCCACCCGAAGCAGGCATACTTCGGGGGTGTCCGGTCCGTCCGGGAACCAGGCTTCAACGGTCTGGTTCCACATTTCGTGGATCTTGGCCCGGTCGGTGACCACCTCGGCGGTGCCGGCCACCGATACCCACTCGGTGCGTTTGCCGAAGGAAACATTCACCCGCGGATTGGCCCGGACATGGGCTACCTGCGAGGTGCCCTGGCCGGTGAAGAACCACAGGTCGCCGTCCTCCTTTACATCCTGGACGGCGAGTGGGCGGCTGACCAGTGCACCCTCTTCGTTGATGGTGGTCAACATCCCGATATGGGAATCGTTGATGATGTCCGTAACTTTGCTGATGTTCTCAGTGTCCGTCATGCTCTCACCTCGTTCTGATCGAAAGGGAAGCTCCCCCGGCCCAGCCTAATGGTAAGCATGCTTAGAATCCACCTCCGGCGGCAGTCCAGCCGGCCGGGGTGCGGCCTTACTGGGGCACTTCGACACGGACACGCCGCCGGTCCAGCTTGGTTCCCAGGTGTCGACGCCCAAAGTGCCCCGCAACGGCTGGACCCCGGCGCCCGGCACTCAAGCCTCCCGTCAGAACTGGGAGTTGCCGGCCTTGACGGCGAGCACCGGACGGTCGGCCTGCATCAGGATCCGCTGGGCGTGGCTGCCGAGGATGAACTTGCCTACCTGGGATCGGTGCCGCAGCCCGATGACAATGAGGGACGCGTCCACCTCGCGGGCCACTTCCAGGAACTCGTCGGCCAGGTCGTTCAGGTAGGGCGGCTGCATCACGGTTGCCCTGACCCCTGCATCTGCCGCCCGGCGGGCAGCGTCCGCCAGCAGGTCCGACGGCGCCACGGACTTGTCCACGAGGGCGCCCTCGCGGGCAGAATTGACGATCACCAGGTCCTCCTTCCGGAGGGTGGCCTCGGCGATGCCCGCCACCAGGGCGGCTTCCCCGGCGGGGGTGGGGACGAATCCAACGATGATGCTCATACCTTTTCCTTAATTTCTGAGGCTGCCGGGACGGCCGGGATGGAGGCCTTGCGCTTGGCTGCCGCGCCGCGGATGACCGGCATCACGGCTACCAGCACGAACACCACCAGCAGGGTGGCCGAGATGGGGCGGCCGAAGAAGCCGGTCGGGTCTCCGCCGAACACCAGCAGGGACCGCCGCATGGAGCTTTCCAGCAGCTCACCGAGCACGAAGGCAAGCACCAGCGGCCCGGGCTCGAAGCCGAACTTCTTCATGAGGTAGCCCACGATGCCGAAGACCACCACGAGCGTCACATCGAACATGCTGTTGTTGATGGTGTAGGCGCCGAGCAGCGTGATCAGCGCCGTGACGGGTGCCAAGATGGCGGCCCGGACCCGCAGGATCTTCACGAAGATGCCCACGAGCGGCAGGCTCATGATCAGCAGCAGGATGTTGCCGATGTACATCG
>JBDTQQ010000198.1:0-5296 GCA_039932075.1 Pseudarthrobacter sp.
AGCGCCAGCTGCACGGCGCCCCGGTCGCCGCGTCGAGAGCCCTGCTGGCGTAAGATGGAAGGAACCGCTGGCTACGGCGTGCTCGGCAGCAGACCGCCCACGCAGCATCCGGCGGCATTAAGTTCGAACTGGAGGAGACCACAGGCCCGCGGGCCAGCACCATGACTGAATCAACGAACGGAAAGCGCCGGCTGAACACTGAGCGCGCCGCCGGAGAATTTCCCCACTCACTTCCCGGTGTCCGGACGGAGGTGGTTCTCTTTGACAACTCCGATCAGATGGTCCAATCGCTCGGCAGTCATGACGAGGCCCTGCGGTACATCGAAGAACAGTTCCCGGCAGTCAACTTCCACGTCCGCGGAAACGAACTCTCCATCAGCGGCCCTGCAGACGAAGTGCCCCGCATCATGCGCCTGTTGCATGAAGTTCGCGGTCTTGTGGCCCGCGGCACCGTTATCAGCCCCGCCGTCCTGCAACAGCTAGTGGCGTTGCTCCGCAGCCAGTCCCTGCAGAACCCCGTCGATGTCCTGACCCATGACATCCTTTCCAGTCGGGGAAAGACCATCCGGCCCAAGACGCTTAACCAGAAGAACTACGTTGACGCCATCGACGCCAACACAGTGATCTTCGGTATCGGCCCCGCCGGTACGGGCAAGACATTCCTGGCCATGGCGAAGGCTGTCCAGGCGCTGCAGCAGAAGGAAGTCAGCCGCATCATCCTGACCCGGCCGGCAGTCGAAGCGGGCGAGCGGCTGGGTTTCCTGCCCGGCACGCTCAGTGACAAGATCGACCCCTACCTGCGCCCGCTTTATGACGCGCTCCACGACATGATGGACCCCGAATCGATCCCGCGCCTCATGGCCGCCGGGACCATCGAGGTTGCGCCCCTTGCGTATATGCGCGGACGCACCCTGAACGACGCCTTCATCATCCTGGACGAAGCCCAGAACACCACGCCTGAACAGATGAAGATGTTCCTGACCCGTCTCGGCTTTGGATCAAAAATGGTAGTCACCGGCGACGTAACCCAAGTCGACCTACCCTTTGGGACGCGTTCGGGGTTGCGCATCGTGGAGGAGATCCTGCAGGGCATTGAAGACGTCAACTTCTCAGTGCTGGACTCCACGGATGTTGTCCGCCACCGCCTGGTGGGTGACATCGTCCGGGCCTACAGCATTTGGGATGATGTCCAACGAAACAAGGTCAAACACTCAGTAAGCCGTGAGAAGCGGACGGAACGCGCATGAGCATCGAAGTGAACAACGAATCCGGCATCCAGGTCGATGAAGCGGAGCTCGTGGCGCTGTCCCGGTACGTTTTCGAACAACTGTACATCCACCCCCAGGCTGAACTTTCCATCCTGCTGGTGGACGAACCCGCCATGGAAAAGCTTCACATCGAACTCATGGACGAGCCTGGATCAACAGACGTGCTCTCGGTTCCCATGGATGAACTCACGCCGGGGACGCCTGACCGGCCTACGCCACAGGGGATGCTCGGGGACATTGCCGTGTGCCCCCAGGTCGCGCAGGTCCAGGCCGCCAACGCCGGGCACGCCCTGCAGGACGAGATGCTGCTTCTGACGACGCACGGCATCCTTCACCTGCTGGGCTATGACCACGCCGAGCCTGAGGAGAAGGAAGAAATGTTCGGCCTCCAGCGCCAGCTGCTTTCCGGCTTCACGGGCAAAGACGCACCCGCCGAGACTACGCAGTGACGCCCCTGCTCCTTGTTGGCATGGCCTTGGTTTTCCTCAGCACCGCCGCCCTCCTTACCGCTGCCGACGCCGCATTCACTTTCCTTCCCCGGCATGACGCCGAGGAGGCGCTCCTCAAGAGCAGGGGCAACGCCATGCGCCGCATCCTTGCCCAGCCGGTGGCGCACATCAGGGCGTTGCGGTTCTGGCGGATCTGGTTCGAGATGGCGTCCGCCGTGGCCGTCGCCGTCCTGCTGCACAGCCTGCTGGACAACGTGTGGCTGGCAGGTTTGGCCGCCACGGGGATCATGGCCCTGCTGGGGTTTGTTATCGTCGGGGTTTCCCCCCGCCAGATCGGCAGGCTGCATTCGGGCGCCGTCGTCAGGTACACGGCGCCGCTGATCCGGTTCCTGACCTGGATCCTCGGCCCTATCCCGGGCTGGCTCGTGGCGCTCGGCAGCGCAGCCGCACCGGGTGCACCGGCGGGAGATGATGCGTTCTTCAGTGAACAGGAATTCCGCGAACTCGTGGACCGTGCTTCCGAGTCGGACATGATCGAAGACAACGAAGCGGAAATGATCCAGTCCGTCTTTGATTTCGGCGATACGCTGGTGCGCGCTGTTATGGTCCCCAGGACGGATATCCTCAGCATCGACGCCGGCTCCAGCCTTAGGCGGGCCATGTCGCTGTTCCTGCGTTCGGGCTATTCGCGCATCCCCGTGATCGGTGACAACACGGACCAGATTCTGGGAATCGTCTACCTTAAGGATGTGGCCGCGACGCTCCACGAGCTGGGTCCGGACGACGAGCAGCCGCCGGTGGAAGCGCTGGCCCGCGAAGTCCGGTACGTTCCGGAGTCCAAGCCGGTGAGCGAGCTGCTGCGGGAACTCCAGAAGGAATCGACGCACGTGGCCATTGTCATCGACGAGTACGGTGGCACAGCCGGCTTGGTGACGCTGGAGGACCTCATCGAGGAAATTGTCGGCGAAATCGTGGACGAATATGACACCGAAAGCGCCGAAGCCGTGGCCCTGGGCGGCGGCGCCTTCCGCGTCAGTGCGCGCATGAGTATTGATGACCTGGGTGAGCTGTTCGACATCGAGCTCGACGACGACGAGGTGGACACTGTGGGTGGCCTTTTGGCCAAAGCCCTGGGCCGTGTGCCAATCGTTGGCAGCCACGTGGAAGTGGACGGCATCTCGTTGCGCGCAGAACGGCTGGAAGGCAGGCGCAACCGGGTCAGCCACATCATTGCGGCAGCTGTTCCAAAGATAGACACTGACCTTGAAGACCTCTTTGACGAGGCGGAAGCAACCCAGCAGGGAGTTCCACGTGAGCAAGAAAAATAACCGTCCGGCGAGCCATGGCTCCGACACACCGGACTACGGCGGTTACCGGGCCGGCTTTGCGGTCCTGGTAGGGCGTCCCAACGCGGGCAAATCGACCCTGACCAACGCCCTGGTGGGGCAAAAGGTGGCCATCACCTCCGCCAAGCCGCAGACTACGCGGCACACCATCCGGGGCATCGTCCATCGCGAGGACGCGCAGTTGGTCCTCGTCGACACCCCGGGCCTGCACCGTCCCCGCACCCTGCTGGGTAAACGGCTCAACGACCTGGTGGCCGACACACTGGCCGAAGTCGACGCGATCGGCTTCTGCCTCCCGGCCAACGAGAAAATCGGCCCCGGCGACAAGTACATCGCCGCCCAGCTGGCACAGCTGGGCGGCAAGCCCCTCATTGCCATTGTGACTAAGGCAGACCTGGTGGACCGGCAGGCCCTCACTGAGCAGCTTCTTGCCGTTGCCGCGTTGGGCCGGGAAGTCCTCGGCGAGGACGGCTGGAAGGACATCGTTCCGGTTTCAGCCGCCGACGGCTTCCAGGTGGGCACCCTGGCTGATGTGCTCATCAGCCACATGCCGCCGTCGCCGCCGTTGTACCCGGACGGCCATCTGACGGACGAACCGGAAGCAGTGATGATCGCGGAACTCATCCGCGAGGCAGCCCTCGAAGGCGTCCGCGACGAATTGCCGCACTCCCTTGCCGTCGTCGTTGACGAGATAGTGCCGCGTGAAGGCCGGCCCGAGGATCGGCCGTTCCTCGATGTCCGGGTCAATCTCTATGTGGAGCGTCCTTCCCAGAAGGCCATCATCATCGGCAAGGGCGGCGCCAGGCTTCGCGAGGTCGGCACCAACGCACGGAAGGCGATCGAAGCACTGCTTGGCGCACGCATCTACCTTGACCTGCATGTGAAGGTGGCCAAGGACTGGCAACGTGACCCCAAGCAACTGGTCAAGTTGGGTTTCTGAGCCAGCGGCGCGCCCTTCCCCGGCCGGTCACCGGGAAGTTCCCAGAAATGGCAACTAAAATGGACCGGATTTAAATTTTCGAGGAAGGTACACCACATGGGGCAAGGCCGCGACAATCGCGAGTACGGAGCTGACACGTCTGCCGGCGGTCCGGTTTCCCGGCACGCGGACGCCAGCGCCGTCGGCGTAGCCCGGCACTTCGGGGGACAGCGCCGCATGCCTGGATGGTTGAAGGTGACCACAGCTGTCCTGACAATTGTGCTGCTCGGTGGCCTCGGCTTTGCCGGTTACTGGTACTTCCGCCTCCAGTCGAACATCACCACCGCACCGCTAAGTGCCGGAGACGACGCGGCAAGCGCAGTGAACGATTCAACGGGCAGGATGCAGATCCTGATTCTTGGCTCCGATACTCGGGACGGCAAGAACGCAGAGTATGGCGCGGTGGAAGACTCCAAGGGTTACGGCAAGTCCGACGTCATGATGCTGATGGACATTTCCGCCGATAACAAGCGCGTCAGCGTCATCAGCTTCCCACGGGACCTCCTGGTGGACATTCCGCAGTGCACCGACCAGAAAACCAAACTGTCCTATCCCGCCCTTAGCGGCGTGATGATCAACGAGGCAATGTCGCTGGCCGGCATCGGCTGCGCTGTGGATACAGTCAACAAGCTGACGGGCATGAAGATCGACCACTTCATGATGGCTGATTTCAACGCCGTCAAGGAACTCTCCAACACTGTCGGCGGCGTGGACGTCTGCATCAGCGACGCCGTCTACGACCCGGATTCCCACCTCCGGCTCCCGGCGGGCACGTCTTCCGTGCAGGGAGAAATGGCTCTCGCGTTCCTGCGTACCCGGCACGCCTTTGCCGACGGCGGCGACCTCGGCCGCATCAAAGCCCAGCAGGGCTTCCTGTCATCCCTGACAAGGAAGATCAAGGACGACGGAACTCTGTCCAACCCGGCGAAAATGCTGAACATCGCGGACACAGTCACCCAGAACCTCACCGTGGATGACGGGCTCGCCTCCGTGCCGTCGCTGCTCACCATCGGCAACCGGCTGAAGGACATTGACATCAGCAAGGTGGCCTTCGTCGCGGTGCCCACCACCCCGGCCCTCTCAGACCCCAACCGTCTCCAGATTGCCGAACCGGCTGGCTCCCAGCTGTTCACTGCCCTTCAGAAGGATATTGATCTCACCGATCCCACGGCGCCGTCGGAACCGGCCACGCCGTCAGCGGCGCCGACAGAAACCGCGCCGCCTGCACCGTCCTACAACAAGGCGATCCAGCCC
>JBDTQQ010000199.1:0-5285 GCA_039932075.1 Pseudarthrobacter sp.
AGATCTCTGGGGTTGCAATGGGCATGCTGACTCCTATGCTGAGTTTTCGTCTATGGGTTCTGACCCTGGAGTAGACCTCTTACGGCTAGCCACCATCCTAGCCATTTCTCTGCAGCGGCAGTGTTTCCGGTCACGCGGGCCAGTAACACTCGCGCGCCGAGAGGGTTGGACCGGCTAGGACACCGACTGGTTGAACACGTGCCGGCGGATCCAGGCGTGCATCGCGATGGCCGCCGCCGAAGCAGCATTGATGGAGCGGGTGGAGCCGAACTGCTCGATGGAGAGTGTGGCCAGCGCGGCATCGTGGACTTCAGGGGTCAGTCCCGGGCCCTCCTGGCCGAACACCAGCACGCAGTCCCTGGGCAGTTCGTACGTCTCCAGCGGCACGGAGTCCGGGAAGATGTCGATCCCAATAATCGCCAGCCCCTCCCCCTGCGCCCACGCCACGAAATCCTCCACGGTGGGGTGGTGGCGGACATGCTGGTAGCGGTCGGTGACCATGGCCCCGCGTCGGTTCCAGCGGCGTCGTCCGATGATGTGGACTTCCTTGGCGAGGAACGCGTTGGCGGTGCGCACCACGGTGCCGATATTCATGTCGTGCTGCCAGTTTTCGATGGCGATGTGGAAGTTGTGCCGCTTGGAATCGAGGTCCGCCACGATCGCATCATGCTTCCAGTACCGGTACTGGTCCACCACGTTGCGCCGGTCCCCGTCTGCCAACAGTTCGTCGTCCCAATGGTCGCCTTGGGGCAGTTCGCCTTCCCAGGGCCCGACGCCGACCTCCGGCTTTGGCGCGTACTCCTCCTCAGGCGGTGGCACGGGCAGCGGCGGCGTGTGGGGGTGGTCAGTCACCCTTCAACTCTAGCCGGGGTCAGCCTCCCAGCTTCCAGCGGTTGGCGCGGTAGGAATTGGCGATCTTCTCAAGAAGTTCCGGGTTCTGGTTCCAGTAGGTCGCGTGTCCGCTGACGCCCATCATCTGCGGCGTGCCCCAGGGCGTGACGCTGAAAAGGTTCACGGCCTGGATGGTCTCACCGCGGGCGTTGAGGCAGGTAAACCCGATGACCACTGCCTCGGTCCGGCGGAACTCACGCATTTCCGGCGTCGTGGTTACGAAGCTACCGGCGCACTTGTGGCCCACGAGGTGCTGCGGCAATTCGGCGGCGGGCATGGCCGTGAACTTCGCTTGGATCTCCTTGATGGCGGCCCGCACCTTCGCGGGCTCCTTGCCGTACTTGCCCTCCTCTGCCTCGGCGAAGAAGGCGTAGGCAAGTGCGATTCCGTCTGCGTCCCGCTCCTCGGTACCCTGCGCCTTCTGCTGCATCGGGGTGCCGGTGATGGGGTCGGTGGTGATCCCGAAGATGTCGTCCCCGGTCCACGCGGCGAGGTACTGGAAGGACGACTCGCCGGTGACAAAGCGACTGAACAGCGGGTCGCCCTCGGCAGGAATGTTCGCCGGCCCTTGGAGATCGGCCCAGCCCGGCGGAAGCGGGAAGGCACCGGCAGGCACATCGCCTGCGGCTGTACTGCCCGACGTCGGTGCCTCCGCCGGTGTCGATTCTTCCGGCGCAGCGCTTTCCCCCGCCGCATCAGACGTTGCCGCAGGAGTGGGGATGTCCGCAGCCTGGGACTTCGCGAAGGTGGGGATCACCCATGCGAACACCGCCACGAGGACAATGACCACCACGGCGGCGATGATGCCGAGAACGACGAAAAGGTTCTTTTTGCTGTGCGGGGGCTGCGGCGCCGGCGGCTGCGCATACTGGCCGGGGTTCTGCTGGCCCGGGTACTGCCGCCCGGCGGGTGGCGCCTGAGAGTACTGGGGATGCAGCAGGTTGCCCTCTGCGTCCCTGGGCGGTGGCGGTGGCACGCTGTGATTGTTGCTCATGGCGGTCCTTTCAGGTGCTGGCAGGCATCCTGCGGTCCCGCGATGCCTGGTGATTTCTGACGTCGGGGACCAGCCGGCGCAGGCCGGCACCGTGAATCGCCGCGGACATCCCCCGATCCGCAGCTGATGGGCACCGTAGTGCCGGCTTCGAGCCTAGCCGACCGGCCGGACAGCCCGGACAACGGCACCGCGCTGTGTTTGCCCTCCCCGCGTGTTCCGGGCCCAAAGAATGACAGACTGGACCAGCGAACAGCACATATCTTGTGGAGGTAAAACGTGGCAGAAGCAGACCAGGTAGCGGGAAACCCTGCGGTGTACCGCAGCGGCCAGGAGATCGAATGCTGGCTGACGGACATGGACGGCGTACTGGTCCACGAAAACCATGCCGTCCCGGGCGCCGCAGAACTGATCCAGCGCTGGGTGGACACGTCCAAGCGCTTCCTGGTGCTGACCAACAACTCGATCTTCACGCCGCGCGACCTGGCGGCCCGGCTCCGTGCCTCCGGGCTGGAGATTCCCGAGGAGAACATCTGGACGTCCGCTCTGGCCACCGCCCAGTTCCTCAAGGACCAGGTGCGGGGTTCCGGTTCGGGGAACCGTGCCTACACCATCGGCGAAGCAGGGCTGACGACGGCGCTGCATGAGGCAGGCTTCATCCTCACCGATCAGGACCCGGACTTTGTGGTGCTCGGCGAAACCCGAACCTACTCCTTCGAGGCCATCACCATGGCCATCCGCCTGATCCTGGCCGGGGCCCGCTTTATCGCCACCAACCCGGACGCTACCGGCCCGTCCAAGGACGGACCGATGCCTGCCACGGGTGCCATCGCCGCGCTGATCACCAAGGCCACCGGGCGGGAGCCATACATTGTTGGCAAGCCGAATCCCATGATGTTCCGTTCTGCAATGAACCAGATCGACGCCCACTCCGAAACCACCGCGATGATCGGCGACCGGATGGACACGGACATCGTTGCCGGGATGGAGGCCGGGCTGCACACGGTGCTGGTGCTGACCGGCATTACGCAGCGCGAGGATATTGTTGCGTTCCCTTTCCGGCCCAACCAGGTGCTGAATTCCGTGGCTGACCTGAAGAACCAGATTTAGAAGACGCTCACCTTCGAGCCTCCCCGGGGCAGCGGGAAGAACTCGTCCATCAGCTTCTCCACGATGGGCCGGTAGACGAGCGGACTCCAGCCCGGGCTCGCGTGTGCGGGCAGGGCACCCTCGGTCTGCAGGTCCATGGAAACCATGTGGGGCGCGAAGGCGGTGGACCACGCGCTCCTGGCCGTCAGGTAACTGACGGTGCGGTCATTCGGGTTGCCGATGTACGCCATCCGAGTACCGCCCAACTGGTCCGTAAAGGGGTTCCCGTCAAAGTGGTAGATGTACGCCGACTCCGACTGGATCAGCACGCTGGACGGCGCGATCGGGGACAACTGTTCCATGGTCTGGTCAAAAATTTGGCGCCAGGTGCGCTCGTCCTTGTGGATGACGCGCTCCCCCAGTTCGTAGCCGCCCCGCAGCACGGATGGAAAACGAAAGCCGTTCTCATAGAGGAACACCACGCCGTCGAACCAGCTCTCGTCCAGCACGTCGCTCCGGCTAAAGGGGCTGGAGTCCAGCAGGATGAACTCGACTTCCACGCCGTGGAGTTCCCGAAGCCGCGCGGCCACCTGGGTGGCCACCATGCCGCCGAAGCTGTGTCCGTAGAAGTAGAGCTTGGTGAGCTTCCTTGCGCGGACATGTTCAATGACCGCGATCACCACCTGGTCGATATCCAGCCCTTGGTTGGAATAGCCGACGGCGGCGAGCTGGCCCCGCTTGTTCAGGGCCCCCCGCAGGGCGTTCAGGATCCACTGCGCCTCTTCCCAGCTGGTCTTGAACCCGGGAAAGAGGAACCAGCTGGCAGCCGGATAGTAGGCCTCAGCGAAGTCGTCCGGAACCTGCAGGATTCTGTTGACCCGCCGCTCCGCCTGGACCCGGCGGGTGAAGAGCATGTCCGCCGCGAGCACAGTTGAGGCGCCGGCTCCGGCCAGGAACCCGCGGCGCGAAAACCGTTTAAGGGCAGCGGCATCGGCAAGCAGCCGGGCTTGTTGAGATCCCGGCCGCTCCGGCTGTTCCAGCGGTTCTGATTCCTCCCTGTACGGCACATCTCTACCGTAGCCACAGGAGAAGCCGGCCCCGCAACCCGGCTTCCCTCTGGCTGGGCGCCCGGCGGGGGCGAAGCGCCGTCAGCTTGCGGCTTGACGCTCTCCGGCCGGGTTCAGGAGATCACTGAGCGGGGTTCGCCGCAGAATCTCCTGACCGATGTCGTTGTACCGGCCAAGCAAGTCCGAGCCGCCCACGGCCTCGGGATCGTCTAGCAGCGAAAAGACTTCGTCGCTGGCGGCGAAGAGCTCCTCGTCGGAGTATTCCTCCAGCGGGCGGACGGCCAGCGGCACCGAAGAGGGCCCGCTGTCCTCTCGGCTGCCTGTTTCCCAAGCAGCCGCAAATTCAACCTCCAGCACATTGGTGATGTCCCGTAGCGGGGCATTGGTGTGGTGATCCGGCTGTTCCGCGTCCGTTCCGGTCAGCATCAAGGAGACGCCGCCCACCAGAGTGCCGGGAGCGCAGTCCATGGCGTTCAAGTCGCTGCGAAGACCCGCTAGCGCAGCTGATTCCACCCGGGCGGCATGGGAGAGGTCCACGCTGATGTGGGACTGGATTCCCACGCTGCGGAGCCTCTGGATCATGTGGATGAGTGATGGGCGCGATGCCTGGTCGAGGCTCCCGAGGACGTCAATCCGGACGGTGTCTGTCAGATCGTCACGGCTGGTGGTGGCGTTTAAGCCTGCGGTGCCATGTGAGGCGTGGTCCATAGGTACTCCAAATCAAGGGGGTGTCTATGGCCGACGGCTCAACCTCCGTAAGCGTAGCCTCCGAATTGACCCGGCACAAGCGCGCGTGATGGGCGTCAGCCCACCTGGGCTTTTTCCGGCTGCTGGTAGTGGGTGCGGGTGCCGGTTCCGCCCACGGAGTCCACGAGGGCCTTGGCAATGTCCCGCAGCTTGGTATTGCTGTTGCTTGAAGCGTCAGCGAGGATTTGAACGGCGGCGTCCTGGCTGCAGCGGTTCTGCGCCATCACCACGCCAATCGCGATGTCGATGATGGTGCGGGATTCCAGGGTGGCACGGAGGTTGGTGGCGTTGTCGGCATGGAGGGCGAACCTGACCGCCAGCCGCAGGGCCTGGGAAATCTCCCTGGTAAAGCCGCGGGCCTTGGCTGCGGCACGTTCGTCGAATTTGTTCGGGACGTCCGAATAGAGGTTCATCGCAGCCCGCGCCTCGCCCTGAAGGTTAAAGGGCAACGAAAGTACAGAACGCAGGCCGTGGGACGCCACTGCGTCGGCGTAGGCGGG
>JBDTQQ010000200.1:0-5263 GCA_039932075.1 Pseudarthrobacter sp.
GCGGCCCCGGTCCACCGTGATGATGCGGCCTGTGACGGCGTCGTCGTGGCTGGGCCGGTCCTTGGTGCGGGGCCGTGAGCCTTTCTTGCTGGGCCGGATCCGGACGTCCGACTCGTCCCACGAGTCAGTGCTGCGGGCCACCGATGGAACCTTCCGTTCCGTCAGCGGGGACCCCGCCCTGGGCCACCATGTCCGCCCACATCTGCGGGAACTCCGGCATGGTCTTGGCAGTTGTCCCAATATCCTGTACTTCAATGCCCGGCACTGCCAGGCCCAGGATGGCCCCGGCGGTGGCCATTCGATGGTCTGCGTAGCTGTGCACGACGCCGGCATGCAGTTTGGCCGGGCGGATTACCAAGCCATCGCTGGTCTCCTCCGCATCGCCGCCGAGCCGGTTGATTTCGGTGACCAGCGCTGCCAGCCGGTCAGTCTCGTGGCCGCGCAGATGGGCGATGCCGGTGAGCCGAGATGGACTACTGGCCAGCGCGCAAAGAGCAGCCACGGTGGGGGCAAGCTCACTGGTTTCGTCAAATTCGGCGCCCTTGATCTCGGCTCCGCCGGTGACAGTCAGGACACCGTCAGCCAGGCTGACCTCCGCGCCCATCTGTGCGAGGATGCTGCGCCACTGATCTCCCACCTGGGTGGTTTCGGCGGGCCAGTCCGGGATCCTGACGGTCCCGCCGGCGGCCAGGGCCGCGGCCAGGAACGGGCCGGCATTGGAGAGATCCTGTTCGATGCGCTGGTCAAAGGCGCGGATGGGGCCCGGGGCCACTACCCAGTGGTTTGGCGTGGAATCGTCCACGGACACCCCGGCGCCGCGAAGCACGGCTACAGTCATGTTGATGTGGTCCAGGCTCGGCACGGGTTTGCCCACGTGCTCCAGATGGAGCCCCTCGGTGAACCGCGCACCCACCAGCAGAAGGGCCGAAACGAACTGGGACGATCCGCTGGCATCGATCACCAAATGGCCGCCACGGACTTCCCCGGTGCCTTCAACGGTGAACGGCAGCGCCGAGGGGGCCCCGCCGTCGTCCGTTGTCAGGGCCACGCCGAGCCCCTGCAGCGCCTCGATAATGGCGCCCATGGGGCGTTTTCGGGCATGTGGGTCGCCGTCAAAAACGCTGGCACCCTTCCGCAGCGCCGCCAGCGGCGGCAGGAACCGCATCACCGTTCCGGCCAGGCCGCAATCGATATGCGTGCGCGACGACGCCGCGTCCTGGCTGAGCGGCGTGACCTCGAGGTCGGGCCCATACGCGCCGTCCCCGGGCACCTCCGCGACGCTGGCTCCCAACTGGCGGAGGGCATCAATCATCAGGGCTGAGTCACGGGAATGCAGGGGTGCCCGCAGGCGGGAGGGGCCGTCGGCCAGCGCAGCCAGCACCAGGAACCTGTTGGTCAGCGATTTCGAACCCGGCACCGTCACAGTGGCGTTGAGGGGACGGCTGGCAAACGGGGCAGGCCAGTTCGGGATGAGGTTGTCCGACTCGAGGGATGCTGGCGGGGTGGAACCTGTCATGCGGCCTTATGCCCCCGTTGCGTGCACGGCGCGGCGCACAGCTTTGTCTGCCTCGTGGAGCTTCTTGCCGGTGGTTTTCCGGGCCCCCGCAGCGGTCTTCCGGGCGTCCGCAGCAATGTGCTCGGCACGCCAGGCGAGGCCGGGCTTGCCCGCGGTGTCCACGGAGGCCAGCAGGGCGCCGCCGCTAAGTGAAACGTTTTTCAGCAGCTGGTTTCGCCGGGCTTCGCGGCCTGCCTTGGTGCTGATGTCAGCGCTGCGCCACTCCACAAAGGTGTTCAGGAGTGAAATGACAGTCAGTACTGTGGCCGAGAGGCGGCTGAACTTGCCCATGCCAAACAGCACGCCGGCACCCACCTGGGTGCCGCCGATCACCCGGGCCAGCATCTTCTCGTCGGCCTGGAAGGGCAGCGACGCGGCGGCTTTCTGCAGCAGCGGAGAGAGCTGCTGCGCCGTGTCATCGGCGTTCTTCAGCTTGTCCAGTCCCGCGAAAACGAAACTGGAGGCCAACATGGGCCGGGCGAGGGTGCGGACAAAGGACATGAATTTCCTCCTGGCTGGACGAACCGCGTCGAATGCGGCGAAGTCCGTTCTAGTCTTGCACTTTTGCGGAATATTTGCCCGCCAACAGGGGTTATTGATTGAAGGTCCGCCGAACACCGGCGGCAGTAGGTTTAGCTGGCCAGATGCTGTGCCGGGAGAGTGCTGGCCTGACTCATATTGGCTTGGAAGAGAACGGAGTGGCCCTTGAGGTTGCTGAAAGACGGGCTGGAGACTTCCGGTCCACTCACCATGCAGGCTCTGGAATCCGATCCTCCGGAGTACGGCACGCCGCGCGCCAAGTCCGTGACAGTAGACTTGGGCGCAATGAGTACCGTGGATCCGGCCGTTGAGGCCATGTATGGGGCCCCGCAAAGCGGAGCCAAAGCCGGCGGCGACGCTGATTCCGTTTCCCCTGCTGTGGCGGAAAAGCCTGTGGGTGAATCCGGGGCGCGTGTAAGCGAAACGGCGCCCGTACCTGAAGCGGCCGCGCCTCAGCCGGGAGCGCCTGAGGCGACCGAGCCTGAAGCAGTTGAATCCGGTTCGGACGAGCAGCCCGTGGACATCGCCACCGAGTCAACCGAAGAACGCCGCATCCGCTTCGAGCGGGATGCCATGCAGTACGTGGATCAGCTCTACTCGGCTGCCATGCGCATGGCCAGGAACCCCGCCGACGCGGAAGACCTCGTCCAGGAGGCCTACACCAAGGCGTTTTCCGCGTTCCACCAGTACAAGCCTGGTACCAACCTCAAGGCATGGCTGTACCGGATCCTGACCAATACGTACATCAATCTGTACCGCAAACGGCAGCGCGAACCGTTGCAGTCCAACTCGGACACCATCGAGGACTGGCAGCTGGCGAGGGCGGAGTCGCACACCTCCCGCGGCCTGCGGTCAGCGGAGGCTGAGGCTCTTGACCATCTGCCGGACTCCGACGTCAAGCGTGCACTGCAGTCCATCCCCGAGGAGTTCCGGCTCGCGGTGTACTTTGCCGACGTCGAGGGCTTCGCGTACAAGGAAATCTCGGACATCATGAACACGCCAATCGGCACGGTGATGTCCCGGCTCCACCGCGGCCGGAAAATGTTGCGGGACCTGCTGGCGGACTATGCCGCCGATCGAGGATTCAAAGGCGCCGTGGAGTCACAGGACGCGGCCGCGAGTACACAACAGGAGAACAGGAAATGAGCGACTGCCAAGGATTGGGCGACTGCGATGACACGCGGATGCAACGCATCTACGAGTACCTCGACGGCGCCTTGACCCGCGAGGACATCACCGAAATCAAGCACCATCTTGATGACTGTCCTGAATGCACGGAGCAGTACGACCTGGAGTGCGTCATTCGCAACATGGTCAAGCGCTCCTGCACTGAGGCCGCGCCGGACAACCTGAAGAACGCCATCCTGGACCGGATCCACGCCATCCGCCCGGTGGACGCGTGACCCCTCGGAGAGGGGCAGCAGCCGCTGCGTTCAAAGGGCTGCCTGAAACGCTTTAAGAAGCACAAAGACGAAGGACCCCGGAAGCCAGGTGGCTTCCGGGGTCCTTCGCTTAAACCGTTACTCCAAGCATTGGCTTAGGTGTTGGGGCGCTTCCCGTGGTTTGCGCCGCCACGCTTACGGTCACGACGTTTACGTGCACGCTTGCTCATAGCTGGCCTCCTTAAATGTTGGTACTCAAAAGAGCTGCCCTCAAGTCTCCCACACCATGGGACACGCCGCGAAACGCGAAACGCTTCCCCGTAAACAACGGCGGCCTGAGGTTCAACCCGGCAGCGAGTTGCGGATGGAGATGCGCGCCTGATCAAGCACGGTTCTCACGGTTTCCAAGGTGACAGGACTGAGAGGCTGCCTGCTGGCCTGCAGCCGAAGTTCCACACGGAGATCGTCCCGGAAGGCCTGGAGCAGCATCTCGGCTTCCTTGAGCTCGCGGATCCCTTCGGAGGTCTGCCGGCTGCCGGCTTTCCTGAAGTCGGCGGCGCGGGCCGTCGAGCGCGCTGCCTCGGCGGTGGCGGCCAGATCGGCCCGCAGTCCGCGCATATTGGCGCGAATGTCCGCGCGCAGGTTGTCCGCCAGCCGCCGGACCGAGGCTGAAATGTCATTTTCGACGCCGGCGAGTTCGTCCCGGCGCTTGTTCAATTCCTCGAGCCCCGCTGCAGTGATGCGGTAGTTGGTCCGGCGGCCTGCCGTTTCGGTGGCAACCAGCCCATCCTCCTCGAGCTTGCCCAGGCGCGGGTAGATGGTTCCTGCGCTGGGGGAGTAGGTGCCGCCGAATCGCTCACTGAGCGCCTTGATGAGCTCATAGCCATGTTTGGGCCCCGATTCCAGCAGGGCCAGCAGGTACAGCCGCAGCGCACCATGGGCGAATACCGGGGGCATTAGTGCCCCGCCTCCGGACCTTGCGCAGCGTCGTTCCGGACCGGCTGTCCGTGGAAAATGGACGTTTTGCCGGACACTGAGTTGGTGCGGACGAGCATCAGTTTGCGGTCCGGACCTGCGATGGTCTCAACCTTGCCGTTGGGCTGGGAGTACTGACGATCGTCGATCACCACCACACCGCTGGCCGATTTCGCCACGATGTCCACGCCGACGTCGTGCGGCAACCGGATGGTGAGATCGCCCGAAACGGAGTTGGCGCCGAAGTCGTTCGTGAAGCTGAGCAGATCGAAGCTCATGTCACCGCTGACGGTATTGGCCCGGATGTTCGTGAACCGGCCGGAGGCCGTAACCTCGCCGGAGACGCTCTTGGCGGTGAGGACGCCGTCGTGGTTCCGCGCGATGACTTCGCCGCTGACAGTGTTGACGTGCAACTGACCGGACGTTCTGTCCGCCATCACCGAACCCGACACGGTGTTGAGGCGGGTGTGCCCGCTGATGCCGGACACGAGGCCATCGCCGCTGACGGTGCCGGCCTCCACTTCGACGCCGGCGGGCACCGCGATGCTGATGACGGCGGAATTATTGCTGTTGTGGTTGACCGTGCCCATCAGGTTCTTGAACCAGCCCTGCGGTCCATGGAGCTGATGGCGGACCTCAAGCCTGCCGTCTGTCAGCGACACGGCAACAGGATCGCCCTGAACCTCGTTGATCTCCAAACGGACCACGGAGTCCGCGTGGGTGACGATGTCGAATCTCCCGCGGACCATGCCCAGCTTCAGTGACTTGACGTCGTCGATGTCAATGACCTGCGGGTCGGTGACGGTCCAGC
>JBDTQQ010000201.1:0-5262 GCA_039932075.1 Pseudarthrobacter sp.
GATTCCACTTGAGAGCAGACCCACCACAAGAATGATGTAGAAAAAGGCGTCCATTCCTAGGCTTCCCCGCCGGCATCTGTTGCGGACGAGGCGTTGCCGGGCGCGAACACCAGCACCGGCTTGGCGAAGTTGCCCGCGTCGGCCAGCAGCGCCACCAAGCTCCCATCGGGCGCAAAGGCCGCCGCAGGGTGTTCGATGGTTGCAGCCCCGGGACTTCCTGCCGCCGCTCCTGCCGCGATCCGGCGGCCGAAGGAGATCTCTGTGGTCTCCTCAACAGTCAGTTGCCGGTTGGGCATGAGTGCCCGGGCAGCCTCAGACATTTCCAGGACAGTCAGTTCTTCGGCCAACTGCTCAAGGGTGCGGGCCTGATCCAGTGAGTAGGGCCCAACATGGGTCCGGCGGAGAGCCGTGAGGTGGCCGCCAACTCCGAGCCCGTGGCCGAGGTCACGGGCAAGCGCCCGGATGTACGTGCCGGAGGAGCACTCCACGGTGACGTCGATGTCTATGACGTCACCGCCCCGCTCCCGCCGGATGCCATGGACGTCGAAGCGATGGATGGTGACCGGGCGGGCCGCGAGCTTCACTTCTTCGCCGGAGCGGACCCTGGCGTAGGCACGTTCACCGTTGACTTTGATGGCGCTGACACTGCTGGGCACCTGCTGGATTTCGCCCGTGAGCGCCGCGACGCCGTCGTGAATTGACTCATCGGGGACGACGGCGGCACTGACGGTAGCCACAACGTCGCCTTCGGCATCGTCCGTGATGGTGGACTCGCCCAGGCGAATGGTGGCCGTATAGGTCTTGGAGGTGCCCACAATGTAGGTGAGCAGGCGCGTGGCCTTGTTTATCCCCACCACCAGGACACCCGTGGCCATCGGGTCCAAGGTCCCGGCATGGCCCACTTTCCGGGTTCCGGCAATGCGCCGCATCCGACCAACCACATCATGGCTGGTCCATCCTTGCGGTTTGTCCACTATCACCAGTCCAGAAAGCACGCTTCCCAGTATATCGGCGCCGGCATCGGCCCCCGGCCACGTGATAGGCGCCCGTCCAGGTGATCGGCACCCAACAAGGTGTTAGACCCCCCGGCCACGAAATAGGGCGACGCCCACGTGATCGGCCCCCGGCCACATCATGGGGCGCCCGGCGCCCGCGGTGATGGGCCCCGGCTAGGATGGCAAGCATGCCTGAGCTTGCCGCGCACGCCCGAGACGTCCCCATCAACCAGATCCGCGAAATCACCGAAGCTGCCTGGCGGACACCCGGTGCAATTGTGCTCAGCATCGGCGAACCTGGCTTCCCGCTCCCCCGCCATATCCTGGAGGCCGGTATGGCCTGCCTGGACCGGGACGAGACCAACTACACGCCCAACGCCGGTATCCCGGCACTTCGTGAAGCCTTTGCCGCCAGGTTCAGGGAACGCGCCGGGCTGGACCAGGATAGCCTCGGGGCCGACCGGGTCTACGTGGTGGACGGCGCCCAACAGGGCCTGCATTTTGCCATGAGCCTCCTCCTCTCCCCCGGCGATGAGGTGCTGATCCCCAACCCGGGCTATCCCACGTTCGCCATGACCGGCCGGCTTCTGAACGCTGTCCCAGTGGGCTACCCGCTGTATCCGGACCAGGACTTCCAGCCAAGGATCCAGGACCTCGAGGCGCTCATCACCGCCCGGACGCGGGTACTGATCCTGAACTCGCCGTCCAACCCGCTCGGCGCCGTCCTGGGTGAGGTCCTGACCCGGCAACTCGTGGAACTGGCAAGGAGGCACGACCTCTGGATCATTTCCGACGAGTGTTATGAGGCGTTCACCTATGATGTACCGCACATCAGCCCGGCACGGTTCGACAGCGATGTCCCCGGCGAGGCACGCGTGTTCACCTCACTGACGTTGTCCAAGACGTACGGGCTGACGGGCTTGAGGATCGGCGCGCTGATCTGTCCGCCGGGCTTGGAACGGACCATGAACAACGTGATGGAAGCGATCGTCTCCTGCGTTGCCTCGCCGTCGCAGTATTCAGCGTTGGCCGCCCTGACCGGGCCGCAGGACTACGTCCACGATGCCCACGCTCACTACCGCGCCAACAGGGACGCTGCCTCAGCCGTCCTGGCGGCAAAAGGTATTCGCTACTTGAGTGCGCAAGGTGCTTTTTACCTCTGGGCCGATGTCTCCCATGCCAGTGCCGGCGACGTCCGCGCCTGGACCCACAAGTTCCTGGCTGACTCCGGCGTGGCAGTGGCACCGGGCACCGCCTTCGGCTCCATCGGCGAGGGCTGGATCCGGATAGCACTGTGCGGCGACCGGCGCCAGCTCGTTGAAGGACTGGGCCGGTTGCCGGACCGCAAATAACCGCGCGCCGTTAAGGTTGCGCAGTTAGCCCGGTGCGGTCACCCGGCGCAGGTGAGCCCAGCGCAGTTAGCACACCGCGGTCAAGACTGGCCGGCCAGTGCCGAGTCCAGCCACGAGCGCAGGGCAGCCGCCGGTGCTGCCCCTGCCTGTTTAGCCAGTACCTTGCCCCCAGCCATAACCATCAACGTAGGAATGGCCTGGACGTCGAACCGGCTGGAGAGCCGGGGCGCCCGGTCAACATCGATTTTGACAAGTTTGATACCGCCGGCCCGCTCAGTGGCCAGTTTGTCCAGGACAGGGCTCACCATCCGGCAGGGCCCACACCAGTCGGCCCAGAAATCAACGAGCACCGGGACCGGGGACTGCTCTGCGACGACGGCGAAGTCGTCATCCCCCGCGGCGGTGATCCACGGCAGTCCCTGCTTGCAGTTTCCGCAACGCGGACGGCCGGACGCAACTGCCGGGACGCGGTTGGTCTTGCCACAACTCGGACATTTGATCAGTGCAGGTTCCACGGGTGCCTCCGGATTCAGTATTCCGTGCGCTGCGCATTGGCGCGCCACGCCTCGAAAGGGGCGTCCGACGTCGGAATCGCCTCGTGTGCCACCGGCATAAGTTCCGGCCTGGTGCCTGCAAAATAGTCGTAGAACACAGCATCGTCGAAACCGGCGGCCGCTGCGCCGTGGCGGTCCGCCGCGAAGTAGACTCGGTCGATCCGTGCCCAGAGCGCGGCTGACAGGCAGAGCGGGCATGGCTCACAACTGGTGTACAGCACTGCGCCGCTGAGATCGAAGTTTGCAGTGGCGCTGGCTGCGGTCCGGATGGCAACCACTTCTGCATGGGCGGTGGGATCATTGTCGCGGGTGACCCGGTTAACGCCCTCATGGATACCGCCGTCCGGGGTCACCACCAGTGCGCCGAAAGGACCGCCCCCGTCTTCAACGTTCCGGATGGCCAGCTGGACGGCCTGTTGCAGGTACGGGGTGGCATCGTTGTTCTCGCTCGCCTGGGTCATAGCTAGATCCTAGCCATGACCCGGCGCTCAGCGGTCAAAATAGGGGGCACCGGAGGGGGAAATTCAGTCGACGGTACCGCACTGGAGGACTATTCTTGCGCCCGGGGGTTGTATACGTCCACATCAACTTTGGTCTCATTGCCCCGCCCCGTCTGCGGAGTGGCGCACCTCAATCCGGAGGATGCAATGAAGAAGAAGTTTCCCTTTGCCGCCTGCCTTGCCGCCGCGGCGTTAGTCATTCCAATAGGACCGGCCGCGGGTGGGTCCTCATCAGAACCGGAGACCCTCGCCAACGGGCTTCTCGCGCCGTTGAGCCTCGCGGTCGACAAAAACGACTCTGTCCTTGTCACGCAGAACTTTGCCGGCCGCTTGGACCGTGTGAAGGATGACGGCCAACTCGCCAACCTTTACACCAAGGCGGAGTGGGATGTTTCCGGCGTCGAAACCCGGGGTGGAACCACGTATT
This sequence comes from Pseudarthrobacter sp., assembly GCA_039932075.1. GTDB lineage: Bacteria > Actinomycetota > Actinomycetes > Actinomycetales > Micrococcaceae > Arthrobacter. Next base: position 3,829 of record JBDTQQ010000201.1, read on the forward strand.
TCCTGGAGAGCGCGGGAGCCGGCGGAGGTAATCCAGATGCGCTCAAGGGCTACGCGAAGGCCATCGACAGGTCGGGCGAAGTGCGTACTATCGCGGACCTTGCCAGCTACGAACGCGCCCACAACCCGGACGGTGACCAACACTATGGGTTCGGTGACGAGGTTTCTGACGCGTGCCTCACGGGCTGGCCCGCTTTCCCGCCGGCCCGGTACGAAGGATCGGTTGATTCGCATCCCTATGCCACTGCGGTTAAGGGCGGCACGCTCTACATCGCCGACGCCGGCGCGAACGCCATCCTGGAAGTCGATGCCGATACCGGTGACGTCTCGACCCTCGCGGTTCTTCCGCCGCGGCCGGCCGTCATCCCTGCCGGTACCAGGATCCCGATCGACATGGCGGGAGGGACGGTTGAAGCCCCTGCCTGCGTTGTCGGCCACGAATATGCCTTTGAATCTGTGCCAACGGACGTCGAGATCGGACCCGACGGGTGGCTCTACGTCTCGTCGCTCCCGGGCGGTCCCGAGGACCCGTCCCTCGGTGCCCGTGGTGCGATCTTCAAGGTCAATCCCTGGACCGGCGCAACACGCCTGTGGGCAGAGGACATTCTGAGCCCCACCGGCATCGCGGTAGCCGACAACGGCGACGTTTACGCGGCATCGATGTTCGGTAACGAGATCGTCAAGATCGACGCGTGGAGCCGTGAGAATTCACAGTTCCTGGCGGTCAACGGCCCTGCAGCCGTGGAACTGAGCCGAGATACCCTCTACGCCACGGCGGGCTTCGGTCCCGGGGCACCGGCCGGAACCGTGATTAAGGCCAGCATCAATTAGATCCTGCCGGGGTGCAAAGCCCAGCAGACGAAGGAAGCCCGGACCGCAACTGCGGTCCGGGCTTCCTGCTGTTCTGCCTGTTACTTATTGCCGTCTTCGTCGAGGCCTTCATCGTCGGTGAGGTCGAGGTCCTCTTCGTCGAAGTCGTCTTCGTCGATCTCTACATCGGCGGGAATATCGCTCTTGTAAGGATCGGCGTCACCGGCGTGCTTGGCATTCTCGGCAAGGGCGGCCACTTCGGCGTCGCGCTTCTTGGCCTCCCGCAGGAGTTCCTCAAGATTGGAGGCGACCACAGGAATCTGGTCGGCCACGAACTCCAGGCTGGGGGTCAGCCGGACAGTAACGTTCCGGCCCACTTCCTGGCGGAGCACACCCTTGGCCTTCTCCAGACCCTTGGCGGCGTCCGACTGGACAGCCTGGTCACCGAAAACGGTGTAGTAGATGGTGGCGTGCTGCAGATCATTGGTCACCCGGGCATCAGTAACAGTTATGCCCTCCAGCCGGGGATCCTTAACCTTCCGGCCAAGAGCCTCCGCAACAACAACCTTGATCCGCTGCGCCAACTTGGCAGCCCGTGCGGGATCAGCCATTTCCACTCCTAAAA
>JBDTQQ010000202.1:0-5217 GCA_039932075.1 Pseudarthrobacter sp.
GGAAGGCTCGAAGCGGTCCCGGACTCGCTTCGCGGTCCGGCGCAGCACCGTCGCCCAGTCCACGAAGGGCCTCCCGTCGGTCTGCACCGCCAGCAGCGCGCTACCACCGCCCGGTGCCACCAGGCGCAGCCGCTCGCCCGGCGTAAGAGCATGCCAGCGGCGGCGGGTTCCGTTGATGAGTGCACCGTCGTGCGTAGGTTCCTCGACGATCAGCGGATCACGGGGCCGCCAGCGCGATCCCGGCGTCGCTGCTGCGCGTTCCCAGCCGATATAGTCATGGACCCGTGCCAAATCGTCGTAGTCGATCCACGTTGACCGGCCCCTCCTACCTTTGGTTGTCGGAGGGGCAAGGACCATCGGTACCGGCACCACCGTTCGGCGGCGCGGCAACGGCGGCACCTCATATACCGTCAGATGCCTGAACTCCTGCAGACGCAGCCCGCTGGAGAGCGCAAGACCGATCATGGCGGCATTGCGGCCTGTCTCGCGCCCCCGGAACCCATCGTCCCGTTCTCCCGCCGGATCGTTGCCGGCCAGGGCGTGCATCAGCAGCCCGGCGAACGGCCTCTCCAAGTACTTCCGGCTGGCGTGGGCATTGCCGGTGCGAACGGAAGCGAGATTCCTGTCCACCTCGATCCGGGCCCCGTCCGGGCGAGTTACCGCCTGCTGAACATATGAGAACGGGACCGCTGCAGTGTGCCCGTTCTCCACCGCCCACCGGTAGAACCCCGAAAGCGTCCTCACCGCCAGGTTCCAACTCGACGGGCTAAGCCGAACGTCCAGCGGACCCGAGAGCCTGTGCTCGGCGTACATGGACAACGCCGCACGGAGCTGGTCCCGATCGGCGAACACCGGAACACCGCGGTCATCAAGGAACTCCGTCCAGGCCTTGAGGGCCTGCGCGTACGTAAGCCATGACTTCGGCGACGGCGCCCCACTGACCGGGAGCTCTCGAAGCCAGCGGTTCATCGCCACCGTCGGCCGCGGGCCATCAGCATCTTCAAAGCAAAGATCATCGTCGATGAGGACGGGCATGGCATCCCGGATCAGCGGTCTGCCGGAAAGCCCCCACCCTTCCCATCCAACCGAGCTGAAGGAATGCAGGATCACGGGACAAATCTGACATGAGACACAAGCCGGAGCAAGAAATAAAAGCCGTACAAATGGCAAACAAACGCCCCTGCGAGACACGGCCAAACCGCAAAGCTAACGGACGGGTTTCAACCCGTGACCAGCACCCCGAAGCCCAGCACGACGCCCTGACAGCGGCCGGCTGCGAGCAGATCTTCATTGACACAGCCTCCGGAAAACTCGCCCGCAGGCCAGAACTCGACAAAGCGCTGCTCTCGGCCAACCGGCCCGGGGATCAGCTCGTCGTCACCAAACTCGACCGGCTCGGGCGGTCGCTGGAAAACCTCATCGATTTATCCAACACGCTGCAGCTGCGTGGTGTTGACCTGGTGGTCCTGAACCAAGGCATCGATACCTCCACCGCGCTGGGGCGGATGTTCTTCCAGATACTTGGCTCGATCGCAGAGTTCGAACACGCCCTGATGTCTGAACGGACCCGTGACGGTCTGGCCGCTGCCCGTGCGCGGGGCCGGACCGGCGGGCAGAAACCGAAACTAGGCCCCCGCCAGGTCAGGCTGGCTCGCGAAATGTATGACGAAAAGGGTCCCGACGGGAAACGTGCACATACCGTCGAGCACATCGCCAAGGAGTTCGGCGTCACCCGGCCCACCATCTACCGGCACCTCGCCAAACCATGAACGACGGGCCGTGCATGTCACAGCAGAACGGCACCCTGTCCGCGGAGCACGGCGGCGTAGCAGATAGGGACTTCTGACGTGGCTCTGCGCTCTTTACTCACGCCTGCCGAGCGTAGCCAGATTCTGGCAATACCCAATGGAGCAGAGGACCTTGTAGCCCACTACACACTCAGCGAGGCGGACATGTCGTTGACCCGCCAACGTCGCGGAGACGCGAACAAGCTGGGCTTCAGCGTCCAACTGGCTCTACTGCGTCACCCGGGAATCGCGCTGGCCGAAGACACCCACGTGCCCCTTGAAGTCGTTTCCTGGCTGGCATCCCGTTTGTCCGTCTCACCCGAGGCCTGGGACGAGTATGGAACCCGTGAGGAAACGCGGCAGGAGCACGGAAGGGAGATCCGCGCGTACCTGGGCATGTCTGCGTTCGCAACTGCAGACTTCCGCCAGCTCGTGGAGCACGTGGGCAATGTGGCTGCGCAAACAGACAAGGGCCTGCTCCTGGTCGAAGGCGCGAGGGACTTCCTGCGGGCAAGGAAGGTCGCTTTGCCTGGCCTCAGCGTCATTGAACGGGCCTGCGCACAGGCCCTGACCAAGGCGAACCGGAACATTTACGCTACCCTGGGCGACCACCTCTCGGTCGAGCACCAAAAACACCTGGACGGGTTGCTTCTCCGTCGCCCTGAGAGTTCATCGACTGAAATCGGCTGGCTGGGGCAGGCACCGCTGCGCGCCAACGCACGGTCGATGAACGAGCACATCGACCGGCTCACTACCTGGCGCGCCCTTGATCTCCCGTGGGCGGCGGCCCGGCTGGTGCACCGGAACCGGCTGCTGAAGCTTGCCCGGGAGGGCGCCTCCATGACCGCGGCGGATCTGGCCAAATTCGAGCCCGCACGCCGGTACGCGACCCTCTTCGCCATGGCCACCGAAAGCATGGCAACCGTCACCGACGAAATCATCGATCTGCACGACAGGATCATTGGCCGGCTCATCCGGACCGCGCAGAACAAACAAAACCAGGCCACGCTGGCGTCCCGCTCCACCGTCACAGCCATGATGCGCCTGCACTCAAGGCTCGGTGACGCCCTCTTCGCGGCCAAGGAAAACGGCGAAGACCCCTTCGCCGCGATCGAAACCGCCATCGGCTGGGAATCCCTGGCCGAAAGCATCGCCCAGGCCAAGGAACTGACCAAGCCGGCCTTCGAAGATCATCTGGCCCTGGTCAGTGCCCATTTCACCACGCTGCGCCGCTATACGCCGGCGTTCCTTGCCGTCCTGGACCTCCACGCCGCACCGGCGGCACAGGACCTGCTGGCCGCGATCAACGTCATCCGCACCCTGAACACCACCGGCGCCCGGAGGATCCCCACGGATGCACCCATCTCGTTCATCAGGCCCCGGTGGAAGCCGCTGGTCTTCACCGACGACGGCTTCCACCGGGGCTTCTACGAGTTCTGTGCCCTCGCGGAACTGAAGAATGCCCTGCGTTCCGGGGACATGTGGGTCACCGGATCCCGTCAGTTCCGCGACTTCGATGACTACCTTCTTGCCGGCGATGACTACACCGGGATAAAGAACTCGGGGAACCTGCCTCTGATCACGACCGACGGAAGCACCCAGTACCTCGAGGGCAGGCTTGCCCTCCTTCAGAAGCGGCTGAAGGAAGTCAACGACCTCGCCGCCCGCGACGAACTCCCCGGGGTGCTGGTCACCCAGAAAGGTGTAAAAATCACCCCTCTGGAGACGATCGTCCCCGCACATGCGCAGCCACTGATCGACCAGGCAAGCGCCATGTTCCCGCGGATCCGGATCACCGACCTGCTGATGGAAGTCGATAGCTGGACCGGATTCACCCGCCACTTCACCAGCCTTAAATCCGGCCAGCCTTCCAAGGACAGGCAGCTCCTGCTCACCGCCATCCTGGCTGACGGGATCAACCTGGGGCTGACGAAGATGGCAGAGTCCTGCACGGGCGTCACCTACGCCCGGCTGGACCGCCACCAAGCCTCATACATACGGGACGAAACCTACAGCGCCGCGCTGGCGGAACTGGTGAACACCCAGCACGGCCACCCCTTTGCCGCACAATGGGGCGACGGGACCACCTCGTCCTCCGACGGGCAGCGCTTCCGTGCCGGCAGCAAAGCCGAGTCCACCGGGCACGTGAACCCCAAGTACGGTGCCGAACCCGGCCGGCTCGTCTACACGCACGTCTCGGACCAGTACTCGCCCTTCCACAGCAGACTCGTCAACGTCGGAGACCGCGACGCGACTTACGTCCTGGACGGACTGCTCTACCACGAGACTGAACTGCAAATCCAGGAACACTACACCGACACCGCTGGATTCACCGACCATCTCTTCGCCCTCATGCACCTGCTCGGCTACCGGTTCGCACCACGGATCCGCAACATCGGTGACACCCGCCTCTACACACCCACCAACGATTCCGAGCTGTCGACATTGGCTCCGCTGATCGGCGGGAGCATCAACACCACAACGATCGCCCTGCACTGGGACGAGATCCTCCGTCTGGCCGCGTCCATCAAAACCGGCACCGTGACCGCGTCCCTGATGATGCGGAAACTCGGCGCCTACCCCCGCCAGAACGGGCTCGCCCTCGCCCTGCGGGAACTGGGCAGAACGGAACGGACCCTCTTCCTGCTCGACTGGCTCCAGGACCCCGGCCTGCGCCGGAAAGTTACCGCCGGCCTGAATAAGGGCGAGGCCCGGAACACCCTCGCCCGGGCCGTGTTCTTCAACCGGTTAGGCGAAATCCGCGACCGTTCCTTCGAGCAGCAGCGCTACCGCGCCAGCGGGCTGAACCTTCTCACCGCAGCCATCGTGCTCTGGAACACGGTCTACCTGGATCGCACGGTCGCCACCCTGACCAGTCGAGGCGGTGACATCGACCCGGACCTCCTGCGGTTCCTCTCACCGCTGGGCTGGGAACACATCAACCTCACCGGCGACTACACTTGGCCGCGCGCCAACTACATCAAACCCGGCAAATACAGGCCACTACGACGCCCGGCAAAATCTTAGCGTCGGATATTTCACTTTTTCACAAGCCACCCCTTCTTTAACTTCGCAAAATCCACCGGGATGCTGCCCCGCCAGACAACGGCCTGACACGTTCCTACGCTATGCGGAGACGGCCGAGGCAATAGTTCTTGGCGAAGTGCCGGACTTGCCGTGGCAGCCGGGGATAGACCAGCGCAGACCACCGGGTGGTCCGATCGAACAGGCGGCCGTGGCGCTCACTCCAGGGCAGCCCATACCCGCGGCGGAGGTGATCAGGCAGGAGGCCGGCGGTGATGAACCGGATGAGCGGCATACTCATCCGGAGCCAGAGCGGGCCGGTTGGCGGGTAGAGCAGATCGCGGCCGACTCGCGCCGTGACGTCATCGGGTTCCGGACTCGACTCGGAGATCTCCGTCGCCAATGC
>JBDTQQ010000203.1:0-5189 GCA_039932075.1 Pseudarthrobacter sp.
GTGCGAGACACCCTTGCCTGCAGCAAGCTCCCTCTCGGCGACCCGGACATCCTCAAACACAATGTCCGCGTTCTGCACGGTCCGGAGCGCAATCTTGTTCTCGATCCGGCTCCGGCTCACACCCGGCAATGAAGCATCAACGATGAACCCGCGGACGGCACCTTGCCCGTCGGCGGCCACGGCCTCGTCCCTGGCCCACACCAGCATGTAGTCGCAGAACGTCCCGTTCCCGATCCAGCGCTTGGCGCCGTTGAGCACCCAGGCGTCGCCGCCGTCGTCGGCTTTTCCCGTGGCGCTGGAGATACGCCGGGCACGCGTTTCCATCCCGCCGGCAACATCGGAACCGTGCCCGGGCTCGGTAAGGGCGAAGGCGCCGGTGATGCGCAGGTTTGCGGCATCCTCCAGCAGGCGGTCCTGTTGGCTGGCCGAGCCGAAACCGTAGAGCGACTCCACGAACAGGTCGTGATGGACCAGGAAGAACGTGGCAATGGAGGTGTCCACCCGCGTCATCTCGGCGATGACCAGGCCCGCGAACAGGTTGCTGTAGCCGCGCTGGGCCGGTGTGCTCAGTTCCAGGGCGGCGAGCTTGGGCAGGATATGCGCCGGAAACTCGGCCTTGTTCCACCAGTCCGACGCATGGGGTGCGATCTCCGCCGCGAGGAATTCACGCAGCTCGGCCAGCTTTGCCCGCTCCTTCGGATTGAGCAGGGACTCAAAAGCGATAAAGTCGGCGGTGGGCAGTCCTTTCACTTCGGGCCCATCCGGATGGCGCCGTCAAGCCGGATGGTTTCGCCGTTGATCATGGCGTTGTCCACGATGTGGGCCACGAGGCTGGCGTATTCGGCTGGCTTGCCCAGGCGCGACGGGTGCGGGACCTGCCGGCCCAGGGAAGCCTGGGCTTCATCGGACAGCGTTGCCATCATGGGTGTTTCGAAGATGCCCGGCGCGATGGTCACCACCCGCACCAGCGAACGCGCCAACTCCCGGGCCAACGGCAGGGTCATCGCGGCGACAGCCCCCTTCGAGGCGGCGTAGGCCGGCTGGCCGATCTGCCCGTCGAAGGCTGCCACAGATGCGGTGTTCACGATGACGCCCCGCTCGGGGCCGCCCAGTTCGGTGGCAACCGGCTCGGTGGCGACCATGGCTGCGGCCGCGAGCCGCAGCACGTTGAACGTCCCGATGAGGTTCACCTGGATGACGCGGTTGAAGACGTCCAGCGGAAGGACTCCGTCACGGCCAAGAACCTTCCCGGGCGTGGCAATGCCGGCGCAGTTGACCACGATCCGCAACGGCCCCAGGGTTCCAGCGGTGTCGACGGCGGCCTGCACCTCCGCTTCATTGGTAACGTCCGCGGGAACAAAAACGGCCCGTGGCCCGCCGGTGGTGCCAGCGTGCGTTCCGGCGCCGGTTCCGGCGCCGGTTCCGGCGCCGTTGGCACCCCCGGCATTTAACTCTTCCGCGTAAGCCGCCCCGGCAGACGACGGCAGGTCGATCAGCACTACAAAGGCGCCGGCGTCGAACAGTCGCTTCGCCGTGGCAGCCCCCAGGCCCGATGCCCCGCCCGTAATCAGCGCGACCGTACCCTTGACGTCCATCCATCCTCCTTGATGCGGCCCCGCAGGCGTGCCGGCGGCGAGCGTATTAGTTAGTGAATGTTAACTGAAATATCGGTGCGCCGCACCCTCGCGCGGGCTCAAGTGCCTCGCCGGGCACGCCCGTTAGGCTGGACGCATGACTTCGCCGGACATCAGCCCAGCACCCGCCGCCTGGACACCCGTGGACTGGCAGGCCCGCGCGAACGAGGCCGCCCGCACGGTGACGTCGCACTTTGGCCGGCGGCTGCTGTTCCTGCCGGGAACCCACCTCGGGGCGGTCCGCTGGCCGTCGAACCGGCTCCAGAACCTTTTCCGCCCTTGGCACTACTGGTGGCAGGCACACTACGTGGACTGCCTGGTGGACGCCGGGCGCCGCGAACTGGGCAACGGAGCCACACCGGCGGCCAGGTTCAACGGCCCCGCCAACCCCAGCGCCGGCAAGCTCGCATCCAGGCTGGTCACGGGCATCAGGCTCCGCAACGCCTTCACCTTCGTCAACAGCTACTACGACGACATGGCCTGGCTGGCGCTGGCCACCCTCCGCCTGCAGAACCTGGCGGCGGAGACCCGGAAACCGGGCCGCCGCCGCAATGCCCGGGTCCACAAAACCCTGACCCTGCAGTTCGATTCCGCTTCCACCGATGACCTGGGCGGCGGGACGTTCTGGAGCAAGAAGCGGGACTTCAAGAACACCCCGGCCACTGCCCCCGTGGCGCTCTACTATGCCCGGACCGGCCAGCAGGCAAAAGCGCAACGGTTGGTGGACTGGCTTAACACGGTCCTGTTTGATCAGGCGCAAGGACTCTATGTTGACGGGGCACGGCTCAACGCGGCTGGCGAAATCACGGTGGAGAACAGCATCTAAACCTACAACCAGGGGCCGGTGCTCGGGGCGCTGTTGGAGCTTGGCGGCGAGGAGAACCTCAGCCGGGCGGCCACTGTCATCAGGGCGGTGGACAAGCACCTGACGGTCCCGGCCCCTGGGGTGGCGCCCGGAAGCTCTCCGGACACCCGCACCAGCATCCTCCGCTGCGATGGAACGGGCGACGGCGGACTCTTCACCGGGATCCTGTGCAGATACCTGGCACTCGCCGCCCTCGATGCCCGGCTTCCGGAGGGCGCCCGGACCACTGCTGCCGAACTTGTTAACGCGACCGCGGAAGCGTTCTGGGCGGGCCGGCGTACGCAAGGCGGGCCCATCTTCTCCATCCACGCAGCGGAGCCGGCCAGCGTCACCTACCCGGCGGGCGCCGCCGTCGAACTTTCCACCCAGCTGCAGGCATGGATGGCGCTGGAGGCCGCCGCCACCCTTAATCGGGCTGCAATTACCGGGGCAGCGCCGGCTGCACCCTGACCGGCGCCAGCTGGTTGATCACCAGGACAGCAGTGACGGCTCCGGCAGCCATAATCGCCGCGAGCACCACAATCTGGAAGCGGCCGGCTTCAAGGGGCGAAATCCCGCCGAAGATAGCACCCACGAACGCCCCCGGGAGGGTGACCAGGCCTGTGGTTTTGGTCTGGTCAGTGGCCGGAATCAAGGCTGCGTGCACCGAGCGCCGGGCAAGATCAAGGGTTGACCGCCGGGGCGACGCGCCCAGCGCCAACCAGCCCTCCACCTCATCCCAACGATCATGGACCGTCTCGGCGAACCGCCGGCCGGCCAGGACGGCTACCGTCATCGCGTTCCCGATCACTATCCCGCCAATGGCCAGGGCATAGCGGGGACTGAATTCGATCGCGCCGGTGCCAAAAATGATCAGCAGCGTGGCCGCGATGCCGGCAGCCATGGAACCTCCCACAAGTCCGAGCCGGGGCCAACTCCAGCCCACGCGCCGGGTGGCACTGACCGCCGCCACCGTGAACATCACCAGCAGCCCAACGGCAACCCAGAACGGACTCGTGATGACGCCGCTGAGGACAAAGCTGACGGCGGCCAGCTGGACCGCACCCCGAAGGATCGCGAACGCGGGAGAAAACGCGGACGGCACACGGAATGCCTGCAAGACGGCAACTGCCAGCACCATCAGCAGGCCTACGCCCGCCAGCGTGGGCAGGAAATCCGCAAGCTCAGGCATGAGGCCAGCATAGCCAGCGGGCCGGCCGTCATGTTTCGCCGATTAGGTCACATAAAGTTTGCATAATTGGAGAAGCGCTGGGTAACCTTCCTTAGGTAAGCCTAACCTTGGCTGCCACGAACCGAGGTGCCCGCGATGACCGCAAACTACCTGATTGGCCTCCGCGAAGGCCTCGAGGCGACTCTGATCGTGGTCCTGCTGATGGCGTACCCTGTCAAGAGCGGCCGCAGGCATCTCCTCCCGCGGATGTGGACGGGCGTCGGTTTCGCCGTCGCCGTGTCCTGTGCTTTCGGCGCCCTGCTCACCTACGGCCCGCGCGGCCTGACGTTCGAGGCCCAGGAGGCCATCGGCGGCAGCCTGTCGGTGCTGGCCGTAGGGCTTGTCACGTGGATGGTGTTCTGGATGGCCAGGACCGCCCGGACACTTGGCAGCGACCTCCGCTCCCGGGTGGACGTGCAGTCCGGGGGACCGGCCTGGGGGCTGGCGGTGGTGGCTGCTGTGGCTGTCGGCCGCGAAGGACTCGAGACCGCGCTTTTCCTGTGGGCTGCGGCGCAGTCCTCCGGCTCCGCGACCTCCCCGCTGCTGGGGGCCCTGTTGGGACTGGCCACGGCGGCCGTCCTGGGCTATCTGCTCCACCGGGGAGCACTGAAGGTCAATCTCGGGAAGTTCTTTACGTGGAGCGGAGCGGCCCTGATCGTCATTGCCGGCGGTGTCCTGGCCTACGCCGTCCACGATTTCCAGGAGGCAGGCATCCTCCCCGGCCTGCACACCCTGGCCTTCGACGTCTCGGCCGCCGTTCCGCCGTCGTCCTGGTACGGCACCCTGCTCAAGGGAACACTGAACTTCTCCGCCGCCACCACCTGGTTCGAAGCCGCCGCCTGGCTGCTCTACGTTCCGCCCGTTATGTACCTCTATTTCCGTTCCAACCGGCGCGCCCACACGGTCACCGCAGACCGTGCCACGGCCGCCGCAACGCTCTCCTGACTCCCCCGACTCAACGTCTCACTCCCCAAAGGATCCACCCGTGCCTCACTTCCCCCTGCCCAATTTCCCCAAGCCGACATCCGGCTACGTTGCCCTCCTTGCCGCCGCAGTGCTGCCGCTGACACTGGCCGCCTGCACCGACAACAAAGCAGCAGCGGCCGGTCCCATCACGGTCTCCAGCACGGCCGACGCCTGCACGTTGTCCACCCAGACCGCCAATAGCGGCAATATCACCTTCGCCATCCAGAACGACGGCAACCAGGTCACCGAGTTCTATCTGCTGGCGGAAGACGGACTGAGAATCGTCGCCGAGGTCGAGAACATCGGCCCCGGCCTGACCCGCAACCTCGTGGTGACGGCCCCCGCCGGCACCTACACCACGGCGTGCAAGCCGGGAATGCAGGGCGATGGCATCCGCGCCGGTTTCGAGGTCACCGAGTCCGGCGACAAGCCCGCCGCGGACACCAACATCAAGGCACTCACGGACCAGGGCACCGCCCACTACGCGTCCTACGTCAAGGACCAGACCGAGCAA
>JBDTQQ010000204.1:0-5189 GCA_039932075.1 Pseudarthrobacter sp.
CATGCCTGTATCCGGCTCGAAAAAGATGGAAAGGTCCTGGTCCTTGATCCGGGAACCTTCTCCGAGACGGCCGAAGCCCTGGACGGCGCGCATGCCGTGCTCATCACCCATGAGCACCCTGATCACGTGGACGTCCCGGCCGTGACCCGGGTGCTCGGAACCGCGGCCGGCCTGGCCGTGTTCGCTCCAGCCGGCGTGGCTGCCACGCTGCGGGAGGAAGCGCCGCAGGCAGCTGACCGGATCCACACCGTTGAACCCGGCTCCACGTTTGACGCTGCCGGGTTTGACGTCCGCAGCTTTGGCGGCCAGCACGCGCTGATCCATCCGCAGATTCCCTTGGTGGCAAATATTGGCTACCTGGTGGATGGCAACGTCTACCATCCGGGAGATTCCTTTATCATCCCGGACGGCCTTAGCGTCCAGACGCTCCTGGTTCCCATCCACGCACCCTGGAGCAAGGCGGCCGAGGTGGTGGATTTCGTCATCAGCGTCCGTGCTCCGCAGGCTTTTCAGATCCACGACGGCCTGCTGAACGAGACGGGCCTGAAGATGGTGGAAGGCCATGTTGCCCGGCTTGGCGGAAAATACGGCACCACCTTCAGGCACTTGGCCCCGCGGGAATCGGTAGAGGTCTAGGGCCGGATGACGAACACCGCAGACGTATTGATGGATGTTTCGGGCCTGCAGGCCTTGCTGGCCACCGGCCGGCGCACAGTGCTGCTCGACGTTCGGTGGGCCCTGGGTGACCCGCATGGTCGGGAACAGTATCTTGAGGGGCACCTCCCCGGTGCTGTTTTTGTGGACCTTGCCGCCGAGCTTGCTGCGCCAGCAGTTGCGGCGCGCGGACGGCACCCCTTGCCGCCGGCGTCGGAATTCCAGGCCACTGCCAGGCGCTGGGGAATCAATGCAGGCGATGTTGTGGTGGCGTACGACAACAGTGGCAACATGGCAGCGGCCCGCGCCTGGTGGATGCTGCGCAGTGCGGGCTTCCCGGACGTATACCTGCTCGACGGCGGCCTGGCCGGCTGGCAGGGCGCCGGGCTCCCGCTGGAATCCGGACCCGTTGACGCCGTGCCGGGCGATGTTTGCTTCACCGGCGTGGGCATGCCGGCCATTGATATGGCTGCAGCCGCGGGCTGGGCGGCCACCGGCGTCCTGCTGGATGCCCGGGCCGCCGAGAGGTACAGCGGCGAGTTTGAACCCGTCGATCCGCGCGCGGGGCACATTCCAGGCGCCCTGTCCGCCCCGACGACGGAGAACGTGGACGGGTCCGGGCGTTTCCTGCCGGCGTCGGAGCTGAGGCGACGGTTCGAGGATCTCGGCATCCGGGAGGACATCCCCGTGGCCGTATATTGTGGCTCGGGCGTGACCGCAGCCCACGAAGTGGCCGCCCTGGAAATCGCAGGATTCCGCGCCGCCCTCTATCCGGGCTCCTTCTCTGAATGGTCCAACAACCCCGACCTCCCCGTGGCTACCGGAAGCACGCCAGGTACGCCGGCCGGGGCGTGACGGTCCGGCCTGGCGCTGGCTGGCGCTGGCTGGCGCGGCATGGCGCTGGCCGGCTTGGGGCGAGCCAAGTGGAAAACCCCCCGCCTGCGGGGGTAGCGTCACTGGTATGACCCCAGGACGCCCCGTACCGCCGCCCCTTGCCCGCCCGGTGTTGCCCGCCGATACCCCTGCTCCCGATTCGGGCGCCGGCCTGATCGCAGCGGCGTACGGCGCGGTCTCCGAGGACAGCGGCCTGGTGCCGCTGACGCTGGCCCGCCGCGCCCCCAAAGCGGACGACGTGGAGATCGCCATCGAATTCTGCGGCCTGTGCCATTCGGACGTGCACGCCACCCGAGGTGAATGGGGTGCCCAGAATTATCCGTTAGTGCCGGGCCACGAAATTGTGGGAACCGTCAGCCGAGTGGGCTCAGCCGTGGAAGACTTCGCCCCGGGCGACCGCGTGGGCGTGGGGTGCATGGTTGATTCCTGCCGCGAATGCGACAGCTGCCTGGACGGCCTGGAGCAGTACTGCGAAAACGGCATGACGGGAACCTACGGGGGCAAAGATTCGCGGAACGGCGATGCGATCACCCAGGGCGGCTACTCGTCTTCCGTGGTGGTGGACCGCCGCTACGTGGTCCGGGTGCCTGCGAATCTTGACCCGGCCGCCGTCGCACCTTTGCTCTGCGCCGGAGTCACCACCTTCTCCCCGTTGCGCCATTTCGACGTCGAGGAAGGGGACGTGGTGGGCGTAGTGGGCCTCGGCGGGCTCGGGCACATGGCCGTGAAGCTCGCCAAGGCCATGGGGGCCACGGTCAAGGTCTTCACCACTTCCGAGGCCAAGGTGCCGGCAGCCCTGGAGCTCGGCGCTGACGAGGTCATCCTGTCCAGGGATGAGGACGCCATGGCGGCCGCCGACCGCACCATCGACCTCATTATCGACACCGTGGCCGCGCCGCACGACCTGAACCCGTATTTCCGCACCCTGCGCGTGGACGGTGCGCTGTTCCAGCTGGGACTGCCCGCCGATGCGATGCCTCCGGTCAACCCAAGGTCGCTGATGCGGCGGCGGCTGGCATACGCCGGTTCGATGATCGGCGGCATTGCCGAAACGCAGGAGATGCTGGACTTCTGCGCTGAACACAACGTGGTGGCAGACATCGAACTGGTGTCCGCAGACCAGCTGAATGAGGCCTACCGCCGGATGGTGGCGGGCGACGTCAAGTACCGTTTTGTGCTGGACACCAGCACCCTGCAGGCCCCGGCCGAGGAGGCAGACGCATGAGCACCCTGTTCACCAAGATCATCAACGGCGAGATCCCGGGACGTTTCGTGTGGCGCGAGGCGGACGTTGCGGCGTTCCTGACCACGGGCCCGCTGGCCGACGGACACACCCTGGTAGTTCCCACCGAAGAGGTGGACCGCTGGACCGATGCTTCACCGGAAACCCTCGCGAAGGTGATGGAAGTGGCCCGGCGGATCGGCGCCGTCCAGCTGGACATTTTCCCCGCCGAACGGGCCGGCCTGATCGTGGCCGGGTACGAGATCGACCACCTGCACGTTCATGTGTGGCCGTCCCGGAGCATGGCTGACTTCGACTTCGCCTCAGCGGACCACAACCCGGATCCGGCGGTGCTGGACGCGAACGCGGAAAAGCTCCGCGCCGGCCTCCGCGCAGCGGGCTACGGGGAATTTGTCCCTGAGAGCTAACCGGCTGCCCGCGCCAGCCTGCCTGGCCGTTGACTCGAAGGCTAGGCCGGCGCGAGTGCCTTGTTGAGGACAGCCCTGATGCGCTTTTCGGACACGGAGTAGGCAGTTCCGAGTTCGACGGCGAAGAGGCTCACCCGGAGCTCTTCGATCATCCAGCGCACCTGGGTCAACTCGGCCCCGACCCGCCGTCCGGGCAGCAGGGCCGACATGGCGTCGTCGTAGTCGTCCTCCAACCGCTGGACGGCGGCCATGTTCAGGGCATCCCGCTGGACGTTGCCGGGCAGCCGTTCGAGGCGTTTTTCGACGGCGGCGAGGTACCGGGGGAGCTGGCTCAGCTGGGCGAAGCCGGTGCGGGCCACGAACCCGGGGAACACCAGCTGTTCGAGCTGGCTTTTGACGTCGTTGAGCGCGCTGATCAAGGCCAGGCTGCTTGTTCCCTTGAGCTGCTTTTCGATCCGCCGGGTGCTGGCCAGGATGCGTTCCACCACGGCCGTCACGCTGAACACCGTGTCGATCAGTTCCGCGCGGACCTGCTCGTAGAGTGCGTCAAAGGACTCGCGGTCCCAGGGGACTTCGGCCGGGGTCAGCTTGTCTACGGCGGCCAGGGCGCAGTCGGCGATCAGTGCCGCGACCGAACCATGCGGGTTTTGACTAAAGGTGAGCTTTTCGGTGTTGTTGAGGTGTTCCAGCACGTAGCGGTCCGGTGCTGGGACCCGCAGTGCCAGGAGCCGGATGACGCCGCCGCGCATGGCCGACAGCTGTTCCGAAGACGTCTGGAACACGCGCAGCGCCACCGACGTTCCTTCATCCACGAGCGCAGGATAGCCGGTGACCGTGTGGCCGTTGACCGTGTTGCTGACTTGCCGCTGTACGGTGCCGAACGTCCACGAAGTGAGTCCGCTCTGTTCCCTGAAGCCCGCGCCGTTGCCGTTTCCGGCCGCGG
The DNA here is from genome assembly GCA_039932075.1 of Pseudarthrobacter sp. Lineage (GTDB taxonomy): Bacteria > Actinomycetota > Actinomycetes > Actinomycetales > Micrococcaceae > Arthrobacter. The sequence goes on from JBDTQQ010000204.1 coordinate 4,142, forward strand.
CCGCGGCGGCTCCAGGCGCGGTCGTTGTCCTGCCTGAGTTGCCGGACGTGGACTTTCCCTGTGACTGCGGCCTGGATGACTGCGGCGCAGTGGTGCCGGGAGTTGCCCCGAGTGACTCTGCGATGGCGCGGCGCGTTGCGGGCGCCAGGCGCTCCTGGAGTGCGGCGAGGTCCTTGCCCTCGTCCAGCACTTTGCCTTTGCTGTCCACCACTTTGAAGCTCACCCGCAGGTGGGAGGGAACGGTGTCCCAGTTCCAGGACCCCGGCGGGATGACCTGGCCGCGGATTCGGCGCAGGGCCAGTTCAAGCGATGCTTCCAGCTCATCGCTCGCCGGGTCAAAGTCCGCCTCGAGTGCGGCCACGGCCTGGCGGGCCACGTCCGGGGCCGGGACAAAGTTCTTGCGGATCTGTTTGGGCAGGGATTTGATGAGGGCAGTCACCAATTCCACGCGCTGGCCGGGGATCAGCCAGCGGAAGGCCTTGTCGTCCAGCTGGTTGAGGAAAAGCACCGGCACTTCGGCCGTGACGCCGTCGGACGGGTTGGGCGGCGAGCCCGGCGCTACAGGGTGGAACTCGTAGGTCAGCGGCAGCTCGAAGCCCTTGTGCAGGAGCGTCTTGGGGTACGCGGCCTCGTCCAGGTTGTCGGCTTCTTCATTGAGCAGCAGCGACTTGTCGTAGTCCAGGAGGTCCGGGTTCTTCTGCCGGGCGTCCTTCCACCATTTGTCGAAATGGCGCTCGGACACCACGTCGGGGCCGATCCGTGCGTCATAGAACTCGAACAGCGTTTCGTCGTCCACCAGCAGGTCGCGTCGGCGCATCCTGGCCTCGAGCTCTTCCACTTCGAGGAGCAGGGCGCGGTTGCGGTGGAAGAACTTGTGGTGCGTTTTCCAGTCGCCCTCCACCAGGGCATGCCGGATGAACAGCTCACGGGCCAGCACAGGATCCACGCGGCTGTAGTTGACGCGGCGTTGGGGAATGATGGGCACGCCGTACAGGGTGACCTTCTCATACGCCATGACCGCACCCATTTTGGTGGACCAGTGCGGCTC
>JBDTQQ010000205.1:0-5176 GCA_039932075.1 Pseudarthrobacter sp.
CGCAGTTCGAGGACACGGTCCCGAAGACCCTCTCGGATCCCCAGCCCGAGGTGGCGTGCCCCGCGGATCCGGCCTAAGCCGCACCGCACTCTCGGAGCCCCGCGCCCGGCATCCCCAGGCCCGACCCGACGACAGCCGGCACCCCTCAGCGGGTGCCGGCTGCCGTTTCGGGTCGGGCTAGGTGTACTGCCCTCAGAGGTTAGTGACGCGGCTGGCCGGTGGCTGACCTTTGAGTGAGGTGTGGCCTCGATGATGATTGTAGTGATGGAGCCAGTCGGTGAAAGCGGCAACACGCTCGCTTTCTGACGCGTAGGGTTTGGCGTAGGCCCATTCATCGAGCATGGTGCGGTTGTAACGCTCTACTTTGCCGTTGGTCTGGGCCCTGTACGGGCGGGTGCTTTTGTGTTTGATCTCCGGGCCCAGTGCGTCTTTGAATGCGTAGGAGCGGTAGCACGAACCGTTATCCGTCAGGACCCTTTTCCGGTGATCCCGCAGGATTCGAAGTAGGCGTTGGCGCGCTCCCAGAATCCGGCCGCGGTTTCCTTCCTCTCGTCGGCCAGGATCTCGGTGTAGGCGAGCCGGGAGTGGTCATCAACGGCATTGTGCAGGAACGCATAGCCCGGCCGCCGGTTCGCCTCCGTGCCGGTCTTGTTCCGCTTGCCGGCGGCTCTGCCGATGCTTCGGTGACCGCCGCCGTCCGGGATCCGGCCGAGCTTCTTGATGTCCACGTGGACCAGGTCCCCGGGGTTGTCGTGCTCATAGCGGCGGATCACCCTGCCGGTGGCGCGGTCCAGCCAGGACAGCTTCGCCAGCCCGTACCTGGAGAGGACGCGGTGCACCGTGGAGGGCTGGATACCCAGCAGATAGCCGATCCGGGCCGGGCCCCAGCGGCGGTTCACCCTGATCGCGATGATCCGCCGCTCGCGCCGTGTCGGTGTTCGCTGCGGGGAGTTGGCGGGCCGGCTGGAACGATCAACCATGCCCTGCTCACCGTGGTCCCGGTATCGGCCGGCCCAGCGTGCCGCTGTCGTTACCGACACCTGGAACCGTTCAGCCGCCCGACGCAACGGCCACCCGTCCTCGACCACGCACCGGGCCAGACGGAGCCTGCCCTTGGGTGTCAGGAGCGCGTTAGCATGAGACATTGAAGACCTCCTTGTGGATCGGACTCTTAGACAAGCCCCACTCCACTCGGAGGTCTTCTTTTTGTCACCTATCCACGCCGAACGTTCCTAACGTCCGTGGGTAATACAGCCTAGGCTGCGCTGACGAGTGCGTTTCTGGAACACGGCAGTCGCCAAGGATCCCGCTATGTCGATCCATTACCCGATGCCGTGAGGAGCAGATTCGAGACCAGATCGTCCATCAGAGGGGCTCCTCCGCCGTGGACGTCGAGCCGGCGGCCCGTCCTCCGGCCAGGGGTGGGATGGGCAAGCCGTACGATGGCTGCTACGAAGATTGCGCTTAGCGCCCGAAGAGGGAGAACTCATGCTGGACCCACAAACCACCGCCGACAAACCGCAAGGGGCGGCAGCATCGCTGCTTAACGGTCTGACAGTCCTCGAAGCGTTCTCCGTCGCCAAGCGATCCCTCCTGGGCGTCACGGAGATCTCCGAGCTCGTCGGCCTGCACAAGAGCACCGTCTCCCGGATGCTCACCGGCCTGGACGAAGCCGGATACGTGCAGCGCGACGAAGACACCGGGCGATACCGCCTCGGACTCGGGATGATCGGCCTGGCCGGACCGCTGCTCGCCGAACTCGGCGTCCGCCGTGCCGCCCTGCCCCACCTCGAAGAACTCACCGAAGCCACCGGCGAGACGGCCGCGATCGCCGTCTGGAACGGCACCAACGCGATCGTTGTGGAACAGACGGCGAGCCCCCATCAGGTCAAGCACAGCGCGGCGATCGGCACGCGCTATAACAAGTTCGCCAGCTCCTCGGTCCGTGTCTTCCTCGCCGAACTGCCGCCCGAGGAGACCGACCGTCTGCTGGCCAGCCGGATCGTGCTGCGAGAGGCCTACCGCGGTCTCGAGGACCGGGCCCACGAACAACTGGCCGAGGTCCGGGACCTGGGATTCGCCGTCAACGACGGCGAAACCACATACGAGGAATACGGTGTGTCCGCCCCCGTGCGGGACTACCGGGGCGAAGTCGTCGGCTGCATCACAGCCAGCGCGCCCCGGGCCCGAGTGCAGCACCAGCAGAGTCAGTCCATCCTGCGAGAAGCAGTGCTCCAGGCCGCCGAACGCGTATCAACACGCCTGGGCAGCATCCCGGGAGAAACACCCCCAATCCGCTAGCCAGCCACCACAAGCCGCCTCCAGGGAAACGAGCCCGCCACTGCAACCAACAGTCACAGTGTGATGAAGTCCGAAGGATGTCCGGATGAGTGGGTGAATCAGTCCGGAAGGGAAGCCGACCAGCCCAGGCGGGTGGACACTTCCGAGGCAGCATGCTGTACGGCTCTAACCAGCGGGTCCCTCGTGGCGAGCTTGTGCACGCGGGAACGGGGAGCGGACACTGTGATGCAACCCGCCACCGTGCCCCGGTAATCCCGAACTGGAGCGGAGACCCCAAACTCCTCCTCGGCAGTCGAGCCGTCGTTGACGGCGTATGCCTGACGTGCAACTTCCTGCAAGTGTGCGGTGTGGTCCAACGGCAAACCATCTCCGGCCGCGCGGAGTATCTGCCCGGATTCGATCAGTTCGGCCGAGAGTGCCGGCGGCAGCTCCGCCATAAAGACCCGCACCGAGGAACTTTCAAATTTGTTATACCGGGTTCCGATGGCGGCAGTGTGTTTGACCTGATGCGGGCTGGCCACCTGCTCCACGACGATGGCCTCATGACCATTCCAGACAGAGATTGCGCTGGTCTCTTGGGTGCTTTCAGTTAGCTGCTCCAAGTACGGAAGCGCAGCGCGACGGACATCCAGATCCGCCAGCAAAGGGCCGGACAACGCAAGAAGGCCCAGCCCGAGCCGATACCGTCCCGACTCCTCGTCCCGCTGCACATATCCAGCTTCGGTCAAACCGCCAAGAATGCGTGACACTGTGCTCTTGTGGAGGCCAACGCGCTGAGCAACCTCGGTGACACCAAGAACCGGACTTTGAACCGAGAAGGCTTCCAGCACAGCAAGACCGTTCAACAGCGAGGCCGCAGCCCCTTGGACCTGACTGTTGTCCTGCCTCGGTCGTCCCGGCATCTGCATCCTTTCGCGCCTCGTGGCCATGCCGCCACTCTGGTGGCCATCATATGCCGTGCTCAGGCGCAGACGCGGAGGATGCGGCGCGGCACTGCTCCGGCCGGGTTTCCAGGCGGTGTCCTCAGGCTCCCAGATGAAGCCGGTCCCTGGCCTGGGCGGGTCGGGTCTGGGCGGGGTGGGCCTGCGCGGCCTGCCCGCCGGGACCATGAACCTTAGCTGAGACCGGCTTCACCCGCCGGAAGGCGGCGAGGACGGCTCGCCCCACCACGATGATTCCGATGATCGTGGTGACGCCACGCAGGGTGTCCCAGCCCGCCGTCGACGTCAGCAGCGAGTACAGCAGGAAGCTGCTGAGGTTGGTGCCCAGCGGCGCGCCGGCCACGTAGGAGATGCCGGTGCCCGCACCGACTGCGAAGGGCCAGAACCACAGATTCGTCAGCAGGCCGAACAGGTACGACGCCACGGCGCCGTAGCCGCACAGCATCCACAGTTCTGCCCGCCCGCGCACCCGGCGGGGGAGCAGGCCTGCCCCCGCGCCCACCCAGGCGCAGGCGAAGATCTGGAACGGTGTCCACGGCCCGATCCCGCCCCACAAGGCGCTGGAGACGGCGATGGTGGCGGCGCCGAGGAGCATGCCGAAGCGGGCGCCGAAGGCCCGGCCGGCCAGGATCAGCAGGATGAAGACCGCCTCCACACCCCCGACGCCGGTGCTTGCCACCCGCACTGCCGAGCCGACTGCGGCCAGGACGCCGAGCAGCGCCACCGTGTGTGCGGAGCGGACCGAGCCGTCGAGGGACACAACGATGGCAACGACGGCGAGCGGCGCAATGGCCAGCGCCGCGTAGGGGAGGGCCACAGCGGCGTCCTCTGGGAGGGCCGCGGCGAGCAGCGGCCAGCAGAAGGCGCCGAGGGCCAGAAGGTTTGCTGCTGCGAGAACGGCGAGCTCGACGCCCCGCGGCAGCCGGATGAGGAGCTTTCTTTCCGCTCCCTGGGAGTCTGCTTGTTCTTCGATGACCCTTGGTTTTGCTCCGGCACATGCTTGCCGGGGAGACGGAAGGGGCGATTCAGGTGCAGTGGCCGGCACGGAAGAGGGCACGACGCCGTCACGCATCGGGAGGATCCGGGCGCCGAGGCCGTGGGCAAAGTCGAGGTCGTGCGTAGCGATTAGGACCGCGGCACCGGAGTCCGCAGCAGCCCGCAGCGCCGCCGAGACTGCTGTGCACGCCGCAGGATCGAGTCCGCGGGTGGGCTCATCGATCAGGAGTACCTGGGGGTCGTCCATGGTCTGCAGCGCGATGGCAAGGATCCTGCGCTCTCCTGCAGAGAGGTCCCGGGGATGCTCGTGCCCAGTGGGAATACGGACCTCTCCCCGCAGACGGGCCAAGTGTGACGCCGCGGGCCCTGGGGGAAGCTGGCCGTTGCGCCGGTCTGAGCGGCGCCGGGCACGCGCCTGGCGCCGCGCTGCTGCGTGGAGCTCTCCCGCCACCGTATCCCTCGTGAAGAGGTCGTCCGAGGCGTCCGGGACGAGGGCGACCCGGCCAACGTCGAGCGTGCCGCCGTCGACCGTGCCCTCACCGAGGGCGAGCGCCACCAGGAGGGACGACTTCCCGGCCCCGTTCGGCCCCACCAGGGCCACCACTTCACCGCGGTGCAGGGTTAGGGACGCCTCGCGCACGAGTGGCTTGCCCTTGCGGTGCACCGCGAGCTTCGTCGCAGTCAGCACTGGCACTTGCTCCGCTGGCTGTGCCGGCGTGGGACGGGCAGCGACAGCGAGCGACGGCCCGGATGGCGCGGCACCAGGTACCAGGGCGCCGCCGTCGATGGTCCACCACGAGTCGGCAACGGGTACCAGCGGCGCCGCCCGGTGCTCTGCCACGATGACGCAGACACCGTCATCGTGGGCGAGGGCGTCAAGCACGGCGATGACGTGTCCGCGTGCTGCGGTGTCAAGATCGGCCAAGGGTTCGTCCACC
>JBDTQQ010000206.1:0-5136 GCA_039932075.1 Pseudarthrobacter sp.
GGTAGTGGTGAGCCAGGATGGCCAGCCGGATGGCGGCCGGCTCGTCTCCGTCGGCCCGGAGCTTGGATACCAGCACAAGGTTTCCCTTGGACTTACTCATCTTTTCACCGTCCAGCCCTACCATGCCCGCGTGGGCGTAGTGGTGGGCCAGCGGGACCCCGGCCAGCGAATAGGCGTGGCCGGCACCCATCTCGTGATGGGGGAAGATCAGGTCTGAGCCGCCGCCCTGCACCGTGAATGGTGCGGGAAGGTACTGCTGGGCTATGACCGTGCATTCAATGTGCCACCCCGGCCGGCCCTGACCAAGCTCTCCACCCGGCCAGCTGGGCTCGCCGTCGCGGGCCACCCGCCAAAGCAGGGGGTCCAGAGCCTGACGCTTGCCCGCCCTGCCCGGATCGCCACCACGTTCGGCGAACAGTTCGAGCATTTCGGCCTCCCCGAGGCGCGAAATCGAACCGAGGGTCCAGGCATCAGGGGCGATCGATTGCTTTCCGGCGGCCTCGACGTCGTAGTAGACGTCGCCATCAGGCTCCCCTGCGGCACCGGCCACGCGGTAGGCAAGTCCCAGCTGGAGCAGCCGCTCAATGGCGGGAACGATCAGGTTCACGGATTCGACGGCGCCGACGTAGTGGTCCGGCGCGATCACGTTCAGGGCTTCCATGTCCGTCTGGAAGAGGTCAATCTGGCTCGCTGCCAGGTCACGCCAGTCAACACCGGTGGCCGTGGCGCGCTCCAGCAGGGGGTCGTCCACGTCGGTAACGTTCTGGACGTAGGCGACCTTAAGGCCGGCGTCCCGCCAGACCCTGTTCAGGAGGTCGAATGCCACGTAGCTGGCAGCATGGCCCATGTGGGTGGCGTCGTAGGGGGTGATGCCGCAGACGTACATCGACTGCTCACCACTGGCCGGCAGGCCGACCTCACGTCCCAACGCGGTGTCGAACAATCGGATGGCCGGCATAGTGCCGGGCAGCACAGGAACAGGGCGGGAAGTCCAGGATTTCACAGCCCAAGCCTACTTCTAGGCGCTGATGACATTGAAACCGAGCAAAAGATAGAGGGCCAGTCCAAGGAAGATGCGGTACCAGACGAACAGCCGGTAGCTGCGGGTGGAGATGAACTTGAGGAACCAGCCGATGATGACGTAGCCCACCACCAAGGCGATGACGGTGGCCAACGCAGTCTCCGGAAGGCCGTACGGGCCGGTGATGCCATCCTTTGAGAGCACCTTGTACAGCTGATACAGGCCGCTACCGAACACGGCCGGGATGGCGAGGAGGAACGAATAGCGGGCCGCCGCCTCGCGGGTGTAGCCCATCAAGAGGCCTGCGGTGATGGTGCCGCCCGAACGTGAAACGCCGGGGATGAGCGCCAGGGCCTGGGCAAACCCGTACAGGATGCCGTGCTTGTAGCTGAGCCGGGTCAGGTCCCTGTCCTGCTTTCCCACGGCGTCCGCCACGGCCAGGATCAGGCCAAAAACGATCAGCATGGTGGCGACGATCCACAGGCTCCTCAGCACCGACTCGATCTGGTCCTGGAACAGCAGGCCCAGCACGATGATGGGCAGGCTGCCGAGGATCACCAACCAGCCCATGCGTGCATCAGGATCCTGCCGCGAGACCCTTCCCGTCAGCGAGCCTGCCCAGGCCTTGACGATCCGGACGATATCGCGCCAGAAGTACACCACCACGGCCGTTTCGGTTCCGAGCTGGGTGATGGCCGTAAACGCCGCCCCCGGATCAGATCCGTTGGGCAGGAACTGTCCCACAATCCGCAGGTGCGCGCTTGATGAAATCGGTAGAAATTCGGTCAGACCCTGTATCAGGCCCAGCAGGGCCGCCTCAATCCAGTTCACGCTAAGACACTACGTCATGCGCCCTGTTGATTCCCCGTAAGCTTGCAGCTATGCAGCAGCGTTACGTCGGCAACAGTGGGTTGCGTGTCTCGGCCCTATCCCTCGGCACCATGTCCTGGGCCAACGAAACCGACGAACAGGACGCCTCGGAGATGTTGCGCACATTTGTTGACGGTGGCGGAAAGCACATCGATACGGCAGCGTCCTACTCCGAGGGCGGCGCCGAAGCGATGATCGGCTCGTTGCTGGGTGATGTGGTTTCCCGCACTGAAGTCTCGATTTCCACCAAGGCGGGGACATCGACGTCGGAGGGCCGGCGGTCCGTGGACACCTCGCGGAACGCGATGCTGAGCGCTTTGGACGCCAGCCTGGCGAGGCTGGGGACTGACTATGTGGACGTGTGGTTCGCCCAGGCATGGGACGGCAACGTCCCTTTGGACGAAACGTTGTCAGCCCTCGAATTCGCGGTCCGCAGCGGCCGCGCCCGGTATGCAGGCATTGCCAACTTCAGCGGCTGGCAGAGCGCCAAAGCAGCCGCAATTGCCGGTTTTCCGCTCGTGGCCGCACAGGCTGAGTACTCACTGGTCCAACGGAAACCTGAAGCAGAACTGGTCCCCGCCGTCGAGGACGCGGGCCTGGGGCTGATGGCGTGGGCACCTTTGGGGCGCGGGGTGCTGACGGGCAAATATCGAGGCACCATCCCCGCCGATTCCAGGGCCGCTCGCGGCGACACTGCCCCTTACGTGGAGCCCTATCTGGAGCAGCGGCCGTCGAGCGTTGTGGAGGCCGTGGCTATGGCCGCGAAGGGCCTGGGTAGAACGCCCCTGGATGTTTCGCTGAGCTGGCTACTGGCACAGAACGGTGTAGCTACCGCCATTGTGGGACCCCGGACGCCGGTCCAGGCAAAGGAGATCCTCGCTGCCCAGCTGACCCGGCTTCCGCCGGAGATCGCGCGTGCGCTGGAGGACGTGTCCCAACCCGCCTGAGGTTACGGGAGCTTTCCCGGTTGAAGGAACTGCAGGGGCGGCGCGCTCATTCCTCGACGATTTCGAGGTCCTCGTCGTCGTCGATGCCGGCTTCCTCGTCATCGTCCTCTTCGTCGTCAAAGACCTGAAGGGGCGTAACCTCGCTATAGGCCTCGTAGAGCGCGTCTTCATATACTTCGAATGCATCTGCGACCGCAAAAAATGCCGATTCAACGGCGGGATCCCCATCTCCACGCCTGTTGGATGCCGCTATAAGGTGTTCTTCCAGGGAGGTCGTCAGGGACTGAAGCGCGACACGCGGATCGATGCTCATGACTTCACGTTAGCCGGAAAAGGACGAAAATGGAGAGCAATGAAGGAACAATTTCTCACCAGCTCGGTCCGTCGGGAGCGGGACATTTTGAAGCAGTACGAGTACCTCGTACTGACGGTCAGCCCTGTGGATTCGCTCTCTGAGGCCAGGCGCCGGCTCGTGGAGCATTCCGAGTACGGCAAGTGGGAACTGGAGCGCAGCGTGCTGTATCTCGGCGGCGGCCGCAGGTTCTGGCTCCGCCGCCGGGTCACCCAGGTCCAGCGGACCGTCTGAGTAGTGCAGCGCCAGCGGACCGTCTGAGTAGTGCAGCGCCAGCGGACCGTCTAGGTGTCCAGCGGCCCCAGCCAGGCGTTCGCCACGGTGTTGTGCGCCGATTCGTCATCCGAGGGGTGGAACATGCCGGCCAGGACGTCCCGGTAGAGGCGCTCAAGTTCGGAACCGCGGAAGTAGCTGGATCCGCCGCTGACCCTGATGGCAAGGTCCACGACACGGCGTGCGGTCTCGGTCGCGTTCACCTTCAAGCCGACCAGCTTCGGAAACCATTGGGACCCGTGGTTGGTGAGGGCATCGACGTCGCGGGTTACGGCCAGTAACTGGGGGTAGAGGGCGTCCATGGCCATGGCCGCCTTGGCGACCTTCCAGCGGATGTCCGGGTCCTGCGCGTAGCTTCTGCCTGCATTCTTGAACGACGTGCGGCGCTTCACCGCCTCAACGCCGAGAACCAGTGCACGCTCGCCGATGCCCGTGTAGACAGCCGCCAGCAGTGACTCAAAACAAGCAAAAATGGCGAAGATCAGCGGATCGGCGTTGGGGCCTACCGGCAGTTTGCGAAAGATCCGGTCCAAGCGGACTTCCGCGCCATCCAGGACCGTCGTGTTGGACTGGCTTGCCCGCATGCCCAGGGTGTCCCAGTCCTCCAGGATGGTATAGCCGGCAGAATCCCGGTCGATAAAACCGTGCACAAGCTCACCCTCCCCTCCCCTGCCCTCAGGGTCCTTGCCGAAGATACCCAGCCGGGTCCAAGCGGGTGACAGGCTGGTGAAGATCTTCGTACCGGTGAAGCTGTACCCTCCGCCTGGCAGCGGGGTGGCCGCAGTTTTCGAATCGAAGAGCACGGAGTCGTTTCCGGCCTCGGAGTTGCCGAAGGCGAAGACCTCGCCACGGGCTGCTTCCTGGAGGACAAAGCCCAGCGATTCGTCTCCCCTGGCAGCAAGGACCTGTGCGACGCCGGTCCAGACCAGGTGCATGTTGATGGCCAGGGCGGTGGCCGGTGCCGCCGTTGCCAGCCTGCGCTGGCACTGCGCGGCCGCTTCGAGCCCAAGCCCGAGGCCGCCGTCGGACGTTGGCACAAAAAGCTTCAGGTAACCGGCGGCGGTCAGTTCCTCAAGGTCCTCGACGAAAAAGGCATTGTCACGGTCGTAGCCCGCGGCGCGGGCGCGGATTGCTGCCAGCAACTGGTCCGGGAGGACTTCCTCGGGCGTCATGTCCTGGGCCCCTAGTAGTTGGTGAGGAGGGTGTTGAGGACCCGGGCGCCGAACTTCAGGGAGTCCACCGGGACGCGTTCGTCCACACCGTGGAACATTCCGGTGAAGTCGAGGTCGTCAGGCAACATGAGCGGTGCGAAGCCATAACCGGTGATGCCCAGCCGGCTTAGGGATTTGTTGTCAGTGCCGCCGGAAAGCGTGTAAGGCAGAACTTTGGCACCCGGGTCCTCGGAGTGGAGTGCATCGATCATGGAGTCCACCAGGTTCCCGGCGAACGGAACCTCAAGTGAGACGTCGTTGTGCACGTAGCTGACATCAACGCCGGATCCTGCGAGGTCCCGCACGATTTCCAGGACCTGTTCCTCCTGGCCGGGCAAAGTCCGGCAGTCCACCAAGGCTTCCGCCGACTCGGGGATGACGTTGTGCTTGTAGCCGCCCTTCAACAGTGTGGGATTGGTGGTGTTCTGCAGCGTAGCCCCGACGAAGCGTGCCACGGTCCCC
>JBDTQQ010000207.1:0-5119 GCA_039932075.1 Pseudarthrobacter sp.
CCGGGACGGTGCTCCCGAAGTCCGCTGCGCCCGCCGCCGAACCCGCTGCACCCGACGAACCCGCGAAGCGCCGGGCCTACATCGCCATCTGGCAGGGGTTTCTGGGCGCCCTGATGATGTTTGTCGGCTCCATCGGCACAGGCTGGATCGCCAACGGTTCACCCATGATCCGCCAGCCGGTGGTCATCGCCCTGCGGACCGAGGGCTGGGGCGTCACCCTGTCCACGGTCCTCCTCACGGTGGGGGCCATGCTGCTGATGCGCTCCTGGCTGCGGCTCGGCCAGCGGCTGGGGGACTGGGGCGAGCATTCGCTGCGATCGGTGGTGATCGCCATCTCCGCGTGGTCATCCCCTCTCCTGCTCGCCGTCCCCATCTTCTCCCGCGACGTCTACGCCTACACGGGGCAGGGGCGGCTGGTCATGGAGGGCCAGAACCCTTACGAGGTGGGCATCTCCACCCTCAGTAACTGGTTCTCCCTTGGCGCGGACCCCGCCTGGGCCGAGAACAGGACGCCCTACGGGCCGTACTTCCTGTGGCTGGCCCGTGGCGTGGTGGGGCTGACCGGTGCGCAGCCTGACGCGTCCGTCTTTCTCTTCCGGCTGCTCGCCGGCGTGGGCGTGGTCCTCTGCGTCATCTACGTCCCGAAGCTCGCCGAGCTGCACGGCATCAACGGCGCCAGGGCACTCTGGATCGCGGTGGCCAACCCGCTGTTCCTCATCAGCTTCGTGGCCAGCGCCCACAACGACGCACTCATGGTGGGCCTCGCCGTCGCCGGTGTTTACTTCGCCGCGACGAAACGTTACCTTGCGGGCATACTTCTGGTCACCGCGTCCATCGGCATCAAGCCGATCACTGTCCTGCTGCTTCCGTTCATCGGGGTGATGTGGGCGGGGTCTGGCGCGTCGTGGACCCGGAAGTTCCTTATTTGGGGCGCGACGGCGGGAATCAGCTTTGGTGTGCTGGCCCTCAGCGGCATCCCGTACAACCTTGGCCTGGGCTGGGTGTGGGCGATCATGGACCCGACGCCGGGGTACACCGGCTATTCGCCGTCAGGTTTCCTGGGACAGCAGGTGGAGTTCCTCGGCAACGTGCTCGGGCTGCCCGGCGGCACCTTCGCGGACCTCCTGCGGACCGGGATGAAGTGGGCGGCCATCGGGCTGGTCCTGCTGCTGATGTTTCGCGGTGACTACTCGCGGGCGGTGCGTCGGCTCGCACTGGCGTTCACCGCCGTCGTGATGCTTTCGCCCATCATCCAGCCCTGGTACATCCTCTGGTTCCTGCCGTTCCTGGCCGTCACCGGTATCCGGAACGACTGGCAGATCCGGTGCCTCTACGTGGGCGTGACGTTCTTTGTGGTGTTCGGCGCGCAGGACCAGCTCTCGGTCTGGTCCTTCGTGGAACTGCCGATCAATGCGTCCTCGCTGGCATTCGTGACGGCACTGCTGTTCACGTTCTACCTGCTGGTCCTCGACATCCACACCCGGAAGCTGCTGATCGAGGGCAAGCCCCTGGACTGGGCCCGGCGGGCCTGGGGCTGGGTGCAGGAGCAGCGGGCGGCGCGGCGCTGACTGCGGCCCTAAAAGGTAGACTGCGCTGGCATGAGGACAATAGCCGACGACCTTGAAGCTCCTGATGATGTCCATACCCGCATTGTGGTGGCCGCCTACGGACTGTTTTCGCGCCGCGGGATTCGCGATGTCGGGGTCGACGAGCTGATCCGCGCATCCGGGGTCGCAAAGGCAACGTTCTACCGGCATTTCCCGTCGAAGGACGATCTGGTGCTGGCCTTCCTGAAGCGTCGCGACGAGCTGTGGATGATGGGATCAGTCGTCCCGGAGACCAAAAGCAGGGCGGAGAACCCCGAGGACCAACTGCTGGCCATCTTCGATGTTTACGACCAATGGTTCCAGGACGACGATTTCGAAGCATGTTCATTCGTGAAAGTGCTGCTGGAAATGGGGGCAGCCCATCCCCTGGGTAAGGCGAGCATCGAATACCTGGGCAGGATCCGCCAGCAGGTACGGATCCTGGCCGATGAAGCCGGCCTGGAGGACTCCGAGGCATTCGCCCTCTCCTGGCACATCCTCATGAAGGGCTCGATCATCGCCGCTGCCGAAGGCGACAACCTGGCCGCCCGCCGGGCCCGGCGGATGGCCGCCGGACTGATTGCAGCACACCGGCCCCAGGGTTAGCGGGAGGGCTGGATAGGGGGCCTGCAAAGAATTCGGCGGGCGCCGGGCAAAGCGCGCACGTCCGGCACCATCGTCACGACGACTGGCACACGGTGAAGGGCTCGGTCGCGAAAGTCACCCTGCGGAACACCAAGCTTTCCCGTGCCCTGTCGCTCTCGTGCATGTTCGCGTTCCGCCACATCTCCGACATTCCCGAGGACAGCCCGGCGATCGCCATGCTCAAAGAATGCGGCACCGTCCTGCCGTACAAGCAGCAGAAATCCGATGACGCCCGGGCGTGTGAGCGGATGTTCAACCTCCCGGCCGGATCCGCAGCCGATATCTCGTCCCTGACCAACGGCACCTGCATGATGCGGATCGGCAGCAAACACCCCTTCATCGCCATCCACGTCCGCAGCGCCCTCGAAATCGAACTGACCGACACCGACAAGGCCATGAAATCCACCGCAACACTGATTATGTGGACAAGAGCAGGTCGTCAACGCCTTTGCTACAAAAGTTGTTCTCCAGAAAGGGCTCATAGACTGCAGAAGGCCACTGGGCCTGCGAGCATTCGGGAACACTGGGGACGAAAGACACTAGCTAAGGATTTTTGGCTGTGGTCGGGTTGACCTAGGGGACTCTATGGAGAATCGAGCAACCCATGACCGGTTGGTTTATCGAAGACGTTGGTGTGGTCGGCGCCGGAACATATTTCGGCTGGGATGGCTTCACCATCCAGTCGGGAAACCTGATTATGATCGTGGTGATGATCATCCTTTTCATCCTTGCCCTGACAATTCCCTTTCCCGGCGGCAGAGGAAAGAAATGACATTCGCAGGCACCCCCGTCCCCAGCCAGCCAGCAGAGAAAAGCGACGCCCACACCTGGACCGGTAGAGCTCGAGAGTGGCTGCTTGGCAAGCTTCCTCCGGAGAAGTTGCTGCCGGAGGACCAGCCAAGCTATGTGGCGTCCTGGGCCTACGTATTCGGCATGGGAACCATCGCTTCACTGCTGTGGATTATCATTTCCGGGGCCGTGCTCGGGTTGAACGGGCCCCATTGGTATCACGTGTCCTCGCTGGGCAGCTTCATCAACAGCACCCATTTGTGGAGCGTGGAACTGTTCTTCATCTTCATGGTGGTGCACCTGTGGCTGAAGTTCTGGATGGCGGCCTGGCGCGGGGGCCGCGTCCTGACCTGGATCACCGGCGTGGTCTCCTTCGTGGTTTCCATCGTCGCGGCCTTCACCGGGTATCTGCTTCAGACGAACTTCGATTCCCAGTGGATCGCCTTCGAAGCGAAGGACGCGCTGAATGCCGTCGGAGTCGGCGCCTGGTTCAACGTAGCCAACCTCGGACAGATCTTCGTATGGCACATCACCCTGCTGCCTCTGGCCGTGGGCGCCGTCGTCGTCCTGCACGTCCTCCTGGTCCGGGTCCACGGTGTTGCGCCACCGCTCGAGGCAGCAGAGGACGACGCCCAGTTGTTGCACAACAGCCCGGAGTCCACCGATCCTAAGGACGTAGTGCAATGACCAGGAAGAACAGCAGCACGTCCTGGCGGAAGGCGGACAACGTGGCCAGCCGGCCATGGACGGGCAGCGTCCGCGAGTACGACCTTGTCAAGGAATTAACCATAGGCGTTGTCGTGGTCGGCCTGCTGGTGCTCGGGGTATCGGCCATCTTCGGCTCGCCTGATGAACCCAGCGTCACCCTCAAAGGGTGGGCAACCACCGCCCCCGCGGATTTCGCCGCCACCGCCGTAAAAGAACTTGGCGGAACCAGCGATACCGCAGGGTACGGTCCCCCGTACAACTCGACGCCGGACGCCTCGCAGAAGATCGGTCCAGTCGACCTTCAAAGTCTCTCCGGCGTCCGGCTACCCGTCGATACTGCCGCCGACTTTGTGATTGCCCCGCTTGAGACGCTGCCGTCGCCCCCAGCCGCTGTTGCCGACTGGACGGCCGCGACGGATCAGCAACGGGCCGACTGGGCAGCCGCCTATTCCGCCGCCCTCGACGCCGCCCCCGACAACGACCCGGCCAAGGTCGCCGCCGGCGACTACGGCCCCGTCCCCGCGCTGACCGGCGCGTTGCTGGACATGGCACGGCAAGGCAATCTGGACGGCGTTCTGCAGGGTGGCGGAAACTTCTACAACATGGATTACACCCGCAACCTCCTGTTTCTGGGAGACGGCAGCTATTTCCCGGATCTTGCGGCCAGCCAGCACCTCACCGGGGACCAATGGGGCGTGATGAACGAAACCGGCGACACACCCGGGCAGTCCTGGCTGTGGCTCTTCTCACTCCTCTACCAGATAGAACCCTTCAAGTCCTCGCCGAATGCCGATGCCCTCGTCGTGGTCACAATGCTCGTGCTGACCGCGTTGCTGACCCTGCTGCCATTCATCCCCGGCCTGAGATCGCTGCCACGGAAGATACCGCTTTATCGCCTGATCTGGAGAGACTACTACCGGAAACGC
The DNA here is from genome assembly GCA_039932075.1 of Pseudarthrobacter sp. Classification (GTDB taxonomy): domain Bacteria; phylum Actinomycetota; class Actinomycetes; order Actinomycetales; family Micrococcaceae; genus Arthrobacter. Next base: position 4,655 of record JBDTQQ010000207.1, read on the forward strand.
TGATTATGTGGACAAAGTCATTCCGTCAAGACTGAGACGACATTCGCTGGAATGCGTTTCCACAGAACTTGGCGCCAAGGGCACCGAAGCGGCCAAGCTTTTCCTGACCCAGATGATTGCCCATCACGAAGGTGCCGCCATCCGTGGATTTCTGCGCCATCCGCGGACCTCACGTTATGGCGGCAAGGAGTCCCCTCAAGGGGTTCCCCCGTTGAACGGGACCTGTCTCAAATGGAATCAGCTTGTTCATCAAGGTCCCTTAGAAGGTCTCTGATGCGGCGTTGTGTTGCCTGATGACGTTCAACTTCACGCTGCCACCCGCGAATCTCCGCATCGTTGACAGAAACATGCATTAGATGAAGGAAACCTATAATTTCGGCCGTAGCGGATGAAATCCAAATGACGATCCTTCAATCCTCGCCGACGCGCTCGGCATGCACCTTGACCTGTTCCAGCGTATTAACG
>JBDTQQ010000208.1:0-5115 GCA_039932075.1 Pseudarthrobacter sp.
CGACGGCGGACGTGGGTAAAGCGGCCGTTTCAGCAGCCATTGGGGTGATCGTCGCGGCCGGGGCTGGGTGGGAAGCCGCCTCAGTGGGCGGCGAGGGGACGGCTTCAGCGGCAGGCGCAGGAGCCGGCCCAGGACCGGCAGCAGGCGCGGGCGCAGGCGCAGGCGCGGGCGCATGGGCTGCAGCAGCGCCAGGGCCAGGGGCAGCTGCGCGGGTCCGGGCCGGCGCGTCAGCCGGGGAAGAATCGGAGGCCGGGGCTTGGGCGGGCGCCGTGGCGACGAGGCCTGCAGGGGCCAGCCCCCAGGCTACGTCCGCTGAGCTTGGCGGGGTTTGTGGGCTAACGGGTGCTTTTGGGTTTGGCTCAGAGCTCGCTGAGCTGTTGGCGCCCCCGGCGACGGCTGTGATCTGGCAGTCGATGCCCACTGTTTTGTGGATCGCCTGCCGGAGGTTGTCCGAGTGGTCAGCCCGGCCGAACGCGCCCGCCAAGCCGCTCGTGGTGAAAGCGAGTGTCAGAACCTGGCCGTCGAAGGCGCCCACTTGGGCGTTTGGTTCCACCAGAGCCCAGGTGCTGCGCTTGATCTTGGACAGTGTCTGAAGGACCTCGGGCCAGGCGCGGCGCAGCACCTCAACGTCACCTGTTGCGGCGGGCCCGGCGGGAGCGGGCCTGGCCGGCCCTGCTGTAGCCGGCCCTGCGGTAGCCGGCGCGGCGGCTGAGCCCGCACTGACGGGCGCGGGCGTCTTCTCCGGCGCGGATGTGGCAGGCCGCTGCTGCGCCACTGCCGCGGGGCGGTTTCCGGCCGGCTCATCCACCGGCCAGTCGTCGGTGCTGACACGCGGCGGGGTTAGTGGTGTCCTCTGATCGCCGGCCCCCACTGCCTGCTGCCCGGCAGGGTCAAGGCCGGGGGAGGCCGCTGGCGCTGAGGGCTGGGCCGAGTACGGTGTTGGGGCGACGGCGGCTGCGGGAGCCTGCGGTGCCTGCGCTGGTGCTGCTTGAACCGCTGCTGCCGGAGCGGGTGCTGCCTGAACCGGAGCTGATTGAAGCGGCGCTGGAGCAGGCGCAGCGTGAACCGGAGCCAGCTGAGCAGGCGGTGTTTGTGCCGGCGCCGAAGCCGGCACCGCCGGAGCGCGTGCTGCCGAAACCGGCGCGGCTGCCGGCGCGGCAGCCCCGACGTCGTCGTTCCCCGCGTAGTTCAGCCGGCGCTCCACACGGTCTATCCGGGCAGCGATGCCGCGTTCGGTCTGTTCCGAGCTTGGGAGCAGGATGCGGGCGCAGAGAAGCTCAAGGTGGAGCCGGGGTGAGGTGGCGCCGGTCATCTCGGTCAGCGCGGTGTTGGTGACGTCCGCGGCGCGCGAGAGTTCAGCGGCGCCGAGGTTGTGCGCCTGGTTCTGGAGCCGGGCGATCTGGTCCGCCGGCATGCCGCGCAGGATCACCTGGGCACTTTCGGGCATGGCTTGGACGATGATGAGGTCGCGGAAGCGTTCCAGCAGGTCCTCGACGAATCGGCGGGGATCGTGGCCGGTCTGGATGACACGGTCCACCGCCTTGAAAACGGTGGCGGCGTCGGAGGCGGCCACGGCTTCCACCACGTCATCGAGCAGTGACGCGTGGGTGTAACCGAGGAGGGCCACGGCCAACTCATAGTCAAGGCCGTTATCGCCGGCACCGGCCATGAGCTGGTCCAGCACGGACAGGGAATCACGGACCGAACCGCCGCCGGCCCTGACCACCAGGGACAGCACACCCGGGGCCACTGGCACGTTTTCCCGGCTGCACAGCAGTTCCAAGTACGCCATCAGCGGCTCGGGCGGTACCAGCCGGAAGGGGTAATGATGGGTGCGGGAGCGGATGGTGCCGATGACTTTGTCCGGCTCCGTGGTGGCGAAGATGAACTTGATGTGCTCCGGCGGTTCTTCGACGATCTTGAGGAGGGCGTTGAAGCCGGCCGGCGTGACCATGTGAGCCTCATCGATGATGAAGATCTTGTAGCGGTCACGGACGGGGGCGTAAGTTGCGCGTTCACGAAGGTCGCGGGCATCATCCACACCGCCGTGGCTCGCGGCATCAATCTCGATGACGTCAAGGGAACCTGAACCGCCACGGGCAAGTTCAACACAGCTGGGGCAGGTTCCGCATGGAGTGTCCGTGGGGCCCTGGGCACAGTTCAGGCAGCGGGCCAGGATCCGGGCGGAGGTGGTCTTGCCGCAGCCGCGCGGACCGGAGAAGAGGTAGGCGTGATTAACCCGGTTTTTGCGCAGGGCCGTCATCAGCGGCTCCGTGACATGTTCCTGCCCGATAACGTCAGCGAAGGAGTCCGGACGGTATCTGCGGTACAGGGCGGTGGTTGTAACAGTCACGTAAAAACCCTACCAATCCGGGCCGACAGTCTGCCGCCCTGTGGGGGAATAGTAAAGACCCCCCATGCACCCGCCAGAGCCCGTTTACCCTTGCTACCTTCCGGTCCTGGGGGAGTTCAACAGGATGACGCCACATGAGGGGCCGCAGACAACTTTACCCGAACTTTTCACTTGGCTCGAACCGGCGTCAGAGGCAGGCTTTGCCGGTCCCGCCGTTGGCATGCCTCACCGTCGCCAGCCGTTGACCGGCCAGGTCATAAAGGCAGGTTCCTCGTACGGGTGGGCGGCGCGCAGGGCCGGCACAACGGCGTCGAGCATCTCTTCCTCCACAACGCACTCGACCCGGAGTTCAGGCACCCGCTCGCCCGAACCCACGGTACCGACGAAGGGCTCAGCGCCCGCAAGCGGGGTGAACCGGCCCGTCCCCGGCGCCACAAAAGAGCAATGCGAATAGTTTCCAATCCGGCCAGCGCCGGCCTCGCCGATTGCCTCGAGCAGGGCCTCGGCGTGGGACTCCGGAACATATACCACCAGGGCGTGCAGCTGTGTCATGGCTTCATCCTGCCAAGGCGCCAGCGTAAATGGGAGCAATTTTCATTGCTTATCCGGCGGGCAGGGCAGATCATGGGTATGTACACCGATTGGGGCAATCTCAAGATTGTGAGCTGCGGGGCCTGGCTGGAGGGCCGGACCCGGCAGCTCAACGGTATTCCGTAGGAATGGGCGCATTGGGGGCGTCCATTTTGACGTTAACGGGCGCGACCTCGGAGGCCACCTGGGCCCAATTGGGCGATGCGGGAAAGTTCAGGTAGTCTAGTACCTGCTTTTGATTCAGAAGCAGCTGGAGAATTCGCCTAGCGGCCTATGGCGCACGCCTGGAACGCGTGTTGGGTTAACGCCCTCGGGGGTTCAAATCCCCCATTCTCCGCCAAGAAAAGCCCGGTTCTGACCCCGTCAGGACCGGGCTTTTGCTTTCCCCGACCGGTCAGCTGCCCTGATGGCCGAGCCGGCGCAACCGCGACAGGGCCGCCTGTTCGCTGGGTCCGGGGCCGCGCCCCAGAGCGAGATGTACGACGCCGAGAGTCACCTTTGCCGCCAGCCTTACCGGGAGCGGGAAGGGGCCCAGCCGCGGAACCTCGAGCCCCAGCATCTGGCGGTATTGCGGCTCCAGGCTGTAGACGGCGCCAGCGAAGATGATCCGGTAGCCGGGCCGCAGTAGCGGGTGCAGCGGCGGGTTGCGGATGAAGCCGACGGTCTCGGCAACCCGGCTGTCCGCAAGCAGCTCGCCGTTGCGATAGTAGCGGTCCAGCTGCAGCTTCATCTCAGCTTCGGTCAGCGGCGGATCCTCTACTCCCATCAGCCGTCCGGCCTGGGCCCATTCGCGGACATAGGCATCAGGGCCACCGGGGATCCTGCCGCCCCAGATCTTATGGGATGAGACGAATGCATCCACGAACGCGAGGTGCACCCAGCGGGCCAGTTCGGGATCGTTGGCCGAATAGGAATGCACGGCGCCGTGCCGGTCGCTGTAGCTGCCTTGGACGGGCACATGCAGGCGCCGGACCCTGGCCGAAGCTTGTTCAGCGGCGGCCGTGGAACCATATGTGACGGTAAAGATCCACTGGATGGTCCGGGCCAGCCTTCTGAGCGGATCTGTCCGGAAGTCGGAATGCTCATGGATGCCGGCCAACGCAGCGGGGTGCAGCGACTGCATGAGAAGCGCGCGGATGCCGGCGACGATGGGGGACATGGAGCCGTGCACCGCCCAGACAGCTGAACCCGGAAGGTGATAGCCGGCGTCGTTCCCGTCCGCCAGCCGTGGAACCCACTCAGGCAGGGCGTCCGCGCTTCCTGTGAAGACGCGCTTCAGTTCGCCCTGCCATTCCCTAAGGAAATTGCGCATAGCACCATTCTTGCCGATGACCGGGCGGACGTGGGTTGCCGCAGATCCACAAAAAGCCCACCAGCGACGGATATGGGGTTCACAGGCCCGGGCCTTTGTGGTCCCATGGGATGGAAAGCCCGTCCGGATTGGGGTCCGACGGGCCAACCGGGAGTCAGCGAGTGGGAAATCATTGGGGTTCCGGCCGGGACACAGAATCTCAAGGCGCCTGCGCGGCGGCGGTGCGCGTGCTGACCGCCTGTGCCGCCATCGTTGCGGCTTCTTTCGCTCTCGGATTGCCCGCGCTCCCAGCGCTCCAACCAGGCAGCGCTGTGCCGGAAGCCGCCACCGGCCACGTGGGTGCGCCCGCCTTGGCTTCCGCCATCCTGACGGACGGCAGCGCCCTCGTCCCCTTTGGCCGGACCATGGTCAGGACGGTGGCAAGGGACGGTAAGGCTCCATTGAATGTGGCGTCCGCCCAGCTGAGCCGCCCACCTGAGGGTTCCCTGATGGCGCCCCTTGAAATACTCACAGCGAGCTCGCCCTTCGGGTTCCGCATCAGTCCTATCTCCGGGCAGGGAGGGGACTTCCACCTGGGCCAAGACTTCGCCGCGGGATGCGGCACCAGGGTCTATGCCGCCGATGCCGGCGTGGTCAGGGCGGCTGGCTGGCACCCTTGGGGCGGAGGCAACCGCGTGGAAATTGACCACGGCAACGGGCTGATCACCACCTACAACCACCTGGAGGCCATCGGCGTCCGGACGGGGGACTCCGTGCAGGTGGGCCAGGTCATCGCGCGGGTGGGCACCACAGGCTGGTCCACCGGGTGTCACCTGCATTTTGAGACCATCCTCCACGGAATACACACGAGTCCGCTGGA
>JBDTQQ010000209.1:0-5115 GCA_039932075.1 Pseudarthrobacter sp.
AGCGGAAAATGTCTCGCTCGAATACCCGCGCCCGCCGCTCCCAGTGGAAGGCAACTGCCCCCCACCTGGTGAAGACTGTCGAGAACGGCCAGGTTACTTACAGCCTGCCGCACCAGGCAAAGGTCGTTACCGACTCGGCTGGCACTGCGCTGTTCCTTGAGTACAAGGGCCGCAAGGTCGCAGACGTCTAATCGGCCCCCAAGGCTGAGATGATGTCTTCAACTGAAGAGCTTCTGAAGCGTCTCGGTGTCTCCATTGACGCCGGGACGCTTCGTCTTGCTCTGACACACCGTTCCTACGCCTACGAAAACGGCGGAATCCCCACGAACGAGCGGCTCGAGTTCCTCGGCGACTCCATCCTGGGCTTCTCTGTGACGGACGCCTTGTACCGGGACAACCCGACGCTGCCCGAAGGTGACCTCGCCAAACGCCGCTCTGCGGTAGTCAGCACACGGGCCCTGGCGGGCATCGGCCGAAGCCTGGGCATCGGTGACTACATTTACCTGGGGCAGGGCGAAAAGCTCACTGAGGGCAAGAACAAGGCCTCCATCCTGGCGGACACCATGGAAGCACTCATCGGTGCCACTTACGTGTCCAACGACATCGAGACTGCTCGCCAGCTTGTCATGCGACTGATCGGCCCTCTCCTGAAGGACGCGGCTGCCCTCGGTGCGGGAACCGACTGGAAGACCAGCATCCAGGAACTCGCGGCCAGCCGTCAGCTCGGCACCATCTTTTATGCAGTCGAAGGAGCCGGTCCGGACCATGCCCGGACTTTCAAAGCTGTTTTGAATGTCGGTGGCAAGCCGTACGGCGTTGGCTCGGGCCACTCCAAAAAGGAAGCCGAGCAGGAAGCCGCCGCGGACGCCTGGCGTGCTCTTTCCGGTACCAAGGAAGCCGCGGCGGGCGGATCAGCCGAGTCCGCGCCCGGCGCCTAGGTCCAGCTTTGCCCGAACTGCCTGAAGTTGAAGTGGTCCGCCGCGGGCTGGTGAGCTGGCTCCGGGGGCGGACCATCACCTCAGTTGAGGTCCTGGACCCCCGTTCCCTCCGCCGCCACGCCCTGGGGCCGGAGGACTTCATCGGCAACCTCCAGGGCACCACGGTGGTGGACGTGGTGCGGCGCGGAAAGTTCCTGTGGATGCCACTGCACCACGTTGGGGATGCCGCCACTGCCGGTATCGTCCCAGCACCCGGGGCGCCAGCCGTGGCGCTTATGGCGCATCTTGGCATGAGCGGCCAACTGCTGATGCAGGATCCATCAGTGCCGGACGAAAAGCACCTGAAGGTCCGCCTCCGCCTGAGCCCCAGTGACGGCATGCCGGACGAACTGCGGTTTGTGGACCAGCGCATTTTTGGCGGGCTGTTCGTGACGGACATGGTCCCCACGGACGACGGCGGCCCTGGCGGCCTCGCCGAATCGCCGCTTCCACTGATTGCCGAAGAGGCAGCGCACATTGCCCGGGATCCCCTGGACCCGGCGTTTTCCTTCGAGCTTTTCTACAGCCGGCTCCGGAAACGCAGGACTGGCCTTAAGCGCGCCCTTTTGGATCAGGGGCTGGTCTCGGGCATCGGTAACATTTACGCAGACGAGTCGCTATGGCGTGCCGGCCTGCATTACGCCCGGCCCACGGACAAGCTTCGCCGTTCCGAGGCGCAACGCGTGATCACCAGCGCCCGCGAGGTCATGCTTGACGCCCTCGAAGCCGGTGGGACCAGCTTCGACTCCCTGTACGTGAACGTCAACGGCGCCTCCGGCTACTTCGACCGCTCCCTGAATGCGTACGGCAGGGAGGGGCAGCCCTGCAGTCGGTGCGCCGCCGTCGGAATTAACTCCCTCATCCGCCGCGAACAGTTCATGAACCGATCGTCCTACACGTGCCCGGTGTGCCAGCCGCGCCCACGGAACGGGCGCTGGTAGTCCGAAGCGAAAGTATGCGGATTCTGCGGTTCCACAATGTGGGTTCCATTGGCAGACTGAAGCCATGAAAGTCTGGGGCGTTATCACCGCGATGGCCTTGGCGGAGCCATGATCGCGAAGAAACTGGTACTCGCCGGAGTTATTGCAGCTGTTGCCCTGGGCGGTACGGCTGTGGTGCTGGATCAGGTGTCACCGGCCAGCGAGGCCCCACCCACAGCGGGCACAGCGCGCGGCTCTGCGGACAGTACTAGTCCGCATCCTTCCGGGACGGGAACCGGCGGCACCGCCGCGGCCGGAGAGGGGACCGAGCCGCCATCAGATGTGGCTGTACCCCCTGGCGCCGGCGTGACACCGTCGCCGGCCGCCACAGATCCAGCGGGACCCCAGGTCCTGGAGGTTCTACCACCGGCCGGTGATGCACCAACCGGACTGCCCATGCCTTCGCCTCCAGCCGCCTTAATCAGAACCCCATTGCCGGCTTCGGGTTCAGCCCAGGGCAAGGTCGTCGATGGCTTCCCCGTCAACGTGGTGCCTTTCCCCGACCGGACTGTCGTGGTGTCTACGAGTGTGAGCTCCGATGACCGGACGCTGCAGGTCACCGCCGTGGGAATTGTGGATCTAAGTCCCGCGCAGACAACGGGTCATTTTCAGCAGTCCCTGCTGGCACTGGGCTTCCAGGCCGAATCCGTCTCCTCCGGGGATGGCCGGTCCATTCGGCTCTCGCGCGGGACTGACACTGTGACAGTGTCCATTACGACGACGGGCACCGGCAGCACACGGTTCACACTTCTCGGCACCCTTCATGCGTAAGCGGACCGACAGCTGATGTACATCTCCGTGTCAGACCGCAACGGCGGCAAAAACGGCGGCAAAAGGGACGAACAAGTTGCCGCAGGGGGCCGAACCCGCCGACCCGAAAACCGGTTCAAACTCTCGCACACCATCGTGTGGCTTGGCGTTGTCAGCATGTTCACCGACGTCTCCTCGGAGTCGGTGGCCGCCATCCTGCCCCTGTACATCACGGGCTTCCTGGGGCTCTCGGTTATCGCGTTTGGTGTACTCGACGGCATCAACCAGGGGGCCAGTGCGCTGGTCAGGATTGCTGCCGGGTGGGCCTCTGACCGGATGGGCCATCCCAAGCGTGTTGCCCTCGCCGGGTACGGGCTATCGATGGCTGCCAGGATCGGTCTCTTGTTTGCCGGCGGCTTTTGGTCCCTGACGGCGGTCATCACCGGCGACAGGATCGGCAAAGGCATCCGCACTGCTCCCCGTGACGCGCTGATTACTGTAGCGGCGCAGCCTGAACACCTGGCCAGGCACTTTGGCGTCCACCGGATGCTCGACAATATCGGCGCCGCGACCGGGCCCCTTCTGGCTTTCTTCATTCTCATGCTCATCCCCAACGGCTACTCAACAGTCTTTGTGGTGTCGTTGGCCTTCGCAGTCATTGGCGTGGTGGCGCTGGCTCTGCTCGTCCCGGACCTGCGTGCCGGCAGGCGTCGCGCCGGGAACGATACGCCGAAAAGTCCGGCATTTTCGTTCCGCTGGCGCATGCTCCGGGAGCCAGGGCTTGGCCGCCTGCTCGTAGTTGCCGGAGTCCTGGGGTTGCTTACTGTGGGAGACGGCTTCATCTACCTCGTCCTGCAGGATAAGAATTCGTTCGCCGTGCAGTGGTTCCCGCTGCTGTATGTGGGGACGAACCTCGTGTTCCTTCTGCTTGCCATACCGTTGGGCAGGCTCGCCGACCGGTGGGGCAAAGCGAAGGTCTTTATCGCAGGACACGCGGCGCTTCTTGTCTGCTACTTGCTGACAGCCATGCCTTTCGCGGGGATCGGGCCGACGCTCGGTTGCCTCGTCCTGCTCGGCATCTTCTATGCCGCTACGGATGGGGTACTGGCAGCTCTTGCCAGCCAGCTCACGCCACCTGACAGGCTCGCCACGGGCATCGGCGCGGCGCTGACGGTGGCGGCGGTGAGCCGGATGGCTGCTTCAGCAGGTTTCGGGGTTCTATGGTTCGTCTTGGGTCCGACGACGGCGATGGTTGCGGTTGGCTGCATGTTGACCGTTGCCGTCGTGGCGTCGCCGTTCATCCTTAACGGGATCGGGCATGAGAAGCGCGTGGCATGACCCGGCGCCGGTAGGAGCCTGACGGAAAACTCCGCTGGATCATCTTTTTGGTAGTGACCGTGACGGTAGTTGCCGGCGCCGGCGTGTATGCCGCTCAGGCGTTCCAGCGGTTTCAGGCTGCCAGCCTGGCGGCATCTTCAGCTGACATCGCGCCCGGCGGCTCGCCCCTGCCGGACCAGCCGTTTGTCCTGTTCCGCAACACCGCCTCAGGCCAGGGCTATGGTCAGGCGGCGACTGTCCTCTTGTCCGCTCCCGCAGCAGAAAGGACGGTGGGCGGTGCCGCGTGCGACCGCGTCTACGGGACTAACCATGACGTAGTGTGCCTGCGGACCATTCGTGGTCTCGTCACCAGCTATGAGGCGGCCATCTATGACAGGAACTGGCAGGAGATCCGCGGCTGGGCGCTACGCGGGATCCCCAGCCGCACAAGACTTGATGAAGCCGGAACTGCCGCCGCAACAACGGTCTTCGTGACGGGTCACTCGTATGCCGGAGCGGGCTTTTCCACTGAGACAGTGATAAATCCCGTGGACGGCGGCCCCGGAACGGGCAGCCTTGAAGACTTCGCCTTGTGGGTGAACGGTGCTCAGGTCAGTTCTTCGGACAGGAATGTCTGGGGGGTGACTTTTGTACCAGGCCAATCCGATTCGTTCTACGCCACGGCGGCATCGAACGGCCGAACATGGCTTGTGGAAGGAAGCGTCTCCTCGCGGAAGCTCACGGCAGTCCACGACGGCGTTGAATGCCCGTCAGTCTCTCCTGACGGGAAACGCATTGCGTTCAAAAAGAACATGGCCGGCAGCGTAACTCCGCACTGGAACATCTCTGTCCTCGATCTTTCCACGGGAACGGAGTCGCTCCTTGCGGAGACTAGGAACGTTGACGACCAGGTTGAATGGCTGGACGACGACACCGTGCTGTATGGACTGGGCCGGGATGATGTTGCCGGAGACAGCGACATCTGGCAGCTTGACCTTAGCCGGGGCTCCCGGCCGGCGCTTTACATCGAACACGCCTGGTCGCCGTCAGTGGTGCGCTGACATGCTGGGCGCCGGCAGAGGGAATGCACG
>JBDTQQ010000210.1:0-5112 GCA_039932075.1 Pseudarthrobacter sp.
GCTTGTCGCCGCCGTCCGGGGACAGGTTCGGCCAGAACACCGAGTGGTTGATGTGGCCGCCGGTGTGGAACGCGAGATCCTTGGACAGGCGGTTGATGTTGGCGAAGTCGCCCTTGTCGCGTGCTTCGGCCAGCTGCTTCAGCGCGTTGTTGGCGCCCGCAACATAGGTTGCATGGTGCTTGCTGTGGTGCAGCTCCATGATGCGCGCTGAAATGTGCGGCTCAAGCGCGGCGTAGTCGTAGTCAAGTTCGGGCAGTACGTACTCGGTCACAAAATCCTCCAATATCGTGGACGGGTTCGTCCGGTTTGCTAACTCTCGGATTGTGCATCCGGATGACGGGCATCCGGAAGATCATGGCGCTCTGATTCTAGGCGGCCGTTACTCGTCCAGCATTTCAGGCGTCACATTGGCGTCCGTGCCGGGGATGCCAAGGTCGATGGCACGTTTGTCCGCCATGGCCAGCAGCCGGCGGATGCGGCCGGCGATGGCGTCCTTGGTCATCACAGGATCGGCGAGGCGCCCCAGTTCATCCAGGCTCGCCTGCTTATGGGCCACCCTCAGCTCGCCGGCGTATTTGAGGTGGTCCGGGACGTCGTCGCCAAGGATCTCCAAGGCACGGTCCACCCGGGCACCGGCTGCCACGGCTGCCTGGGCGGAGCGGCGCAGGTTGGCGTCGTCGAAGTTGGCGAGGCGGTTGGCGGTGGCTCTGACCTCCTTACGCATCCGGCGCTCCTCCCAGACCATCAGGGCGTCGTGGGCGCCCATGCGGGTGAGCAGGGCAGCGATGGTGTCGCCGTCGCGGATCACGACGCGGTCCACTCCCCTGACTTCGCGTGCCTTCGCCTGGATGCCGAGGCGGCGGGCAGCTCCGACAAGGGCCAGTGCTGATTCGGGGCCCGGGCAGGTGACTTCCATGGACGATGAACGGCCAGGCTCGGTCAGGGAACCGTGCGCCAGGAAGGCGCCGCGCCACACGGCCTCAGCGTCCGCGGCGGAACCATTGACAACCGCTGACGGCAGGCCCCGCACCGGACGTCCGCGGCCGTCCAGGAGCCCGGTCTGCCGGGCCAGTGATTCACCGTCCCGGACCACCCGCACCACGTAGCGGCTGCCGCGGCGAAGGCCCCCGCCGGACACCACGATGATTTCACTCTGGTGGCCGTAAACCTCGGCGATGGCTGCGCGCAGTCGTCGGGCGGTGGACGCGAGGTCCACTTCCGCCTCGATCACGATCCGGCCGGAGATGATGTGCAGCCCGCCGGCGAACCGGAGCATCGCCGAGACCTCAGCCTTGCGCACCGAAGATTTCTTGATGTCCAGCCGGGACAGCTCTTCCTTGACCGATGATGTCAGTGCCATGGCACCTTCCTAACTGTTCCCAAAAATGTCGTGGTACGCCGCTGCCAGACGCAAAGGGTCGTGGACGGGTCGGCGGCCCGACGCCCCCACTTTACCCAAGACAACCTCGGCGCCGATCATCGCGGCGGCTTTCTCGAATTCCTGCCGGTCGGGCACGGACGCGGGATCGGCCAGGACGACGTCGACGCTGAAGTCCGGCGCGTACCGGCGCAGGGCGTGGAGGTGGTCGGCCGCCGTCATGCCGGTGGTCTCTTTGGTGTCGGTGGCCAGGTTCATGGTGAGGCAGCGTTTAGCTGCCGTCGCGCTGAGGGCGTCGCGCATTTCCGGAAGCAGCAAGTGCGGGAGCACGGAGGTGTACCAGGACCCCGGACCCAGGATGATCCAGTCGGCCAGTTCGATGGCCGTGAGCGCCTCAGTGCATGCACGCGCCTGTTCGGGCAGGAGCCGGACGTTCTCGAGTGAACCGGCCACGGCGCAGCGCGCCTGCCCGCGGACCGTTTGCAGGACCGATTCGCCGTTGGGTGAGACGACGCGGATGTCCCCCTCAATGGTGAGCGGCACGGTGGACATCGGCAGGACCTGGCCCCGCGCTCCCAGCAGTGCTCCGGCCCATTTGAGGCCCGCCACGGCGTCGCCGAGCAGTTCCCAGAGGGTAACAATGAGGAGGTTGCCGGTGGCATGGTCATCGAGGGACCCGCCGCTGCCTTTCCCGGGCCGGAAGCGGTGCTGCATCACGTCGCGCCAGGTCCGGCCCCAGTCGGTGTCGTCGCACAATGCGGAGAGCGCCATGCGCAGGTCTCCGGGCGGGAGGACGCCGTACTCTTCGCGCAGACGCCCGGATGACCCGCCGTCGTCCGCCACTGTGACAATGGCGGTCAGTTCGGTGGTGAGCAGCCGTAGCGCCGAAAGCGATGCTGACAGTCCGTGCCCGCCGCCGAGCGCCACCACGTTGGGGCCCTTGTCCTGCTGGCCGCCTGCCGTTCCGCTGGTAAGCGGTATCAACGGCAGCGGCCCGGTAAGCATCCCCATTACTCGCGGCCCAGGTCCCGGTGTGTTGTGGTGACCGTCACGCGGGGATACTGCGCAAGTTTCTTGGAAAGCTCGACGGCGACCGCCACCGAACGGTGTTTGCCGCCGGTGCAGCCTACGGCGATGGTGGCGTAGTGCTTGTTTTCGCGACGGTACCCGTCCAGCACGGGCTCCAGCGCCAGCACGTAGCGGTCCACGAAATTCTTTACACCCTCGGCTTCCAGGACGTAATCGCTGACGTCCTTGTCCAGGCCGGTGTGGGGGCGCAGTTGGGGCACCCAGTGCGGGTTCGGGATGAACCGGACGTCCGCCACGTAGTTGGAGTCAACCGGCAGGCCGTATTTGAAGCCGAAGCTCATCACGTTGAGCCGGAGGGCCACCGGCCCGGTCTCGCTGAAGAGTTCCGTAACGGCCGTCGCGAGGCCGTGGACGTTGAAATCGGAGGTGTCCAGGACGACGTCGGAGCTTTCCCGCAGCTCCTTCAGCACCTCACGCTCGGCTGCAATGCCGTCGAGGATCCGGCCGCCCTCTTGGAGTGGATGGGGCCTGCGGCCCTGCTCGAAGCGGCGGACCAGGACGTCGTCATTAGCGTCCAGGAACAAGACCCGGAATGTGACCCCGCTGGCGGCGAGGGCACCAAGCGTGGCCCGCATATCCGCAAAGAGGCCCTTGCTGCGCACGTCCATCACCACGGCCAGCCGCGGAATGGACTGCGGCGCGTGGGACACCAGTTCAGCGAGGGTGCCCAGCATCTGCGGCGGCAGGTTCTCCACGACGTACCACCCGTGATCCTCCAACGCGTCCGCGGCGGTGCTGCGCCCCGCCCCGGACATGCCCGTGACCACCAGCAGCTCCGCTTCGAGAGGCTTGACCGGCGTCATGCCGTCCTGCCCCGTCCCGGATTCCGCCGTTGATTCTGCCATTCGTTCCGCCCCGTTCCTATCCTGATCCGGCAGGCAACCGCGTCGGCGGAAACCTGCGCTCCTTACCCTACCTAGGTTTCAATGATTTCGCCGGTGGTCATGTTGATGGCCGGAACTGTCTCGCCCGCAGTTCCCTCCGCATTGAAGTGGGACACGATGGCGCTCGCCAGAGATGGACCGATACCTTTGGCGGCCGTGAGCTCAGCCTCGGTGGCTGACTTCACGCCCTTGATGGAGCCGAAGTGGGCCACCAGGGCCTTGCGCTTGGACTCCCCCAGGCCCGGCACACCATCCAAGGCCGAGAGGGTCATCGCCTTGCCGCGCTTCTGCCGGTGGAAGGTGATGGCGAAGCGGTGCGCTTCGTCGCGGATCCGCTGCAGCAGGTAGAGGCCCTGGGACGTCCTGGGCAGGATCACCGGGAAGTCACTGTCCGGAAGCCAGACTTCCTCCAGGCGCTTGGCCAGACCCACCACGTACACGTCGTCAATGCCGAGCTCTGCCAATGCCCGGGCGGCGGCGTTCACCTGCGGCTGGCCGCCGTCCACCACCACCAGGTTCGGCGGGTAGGCGAATTTCGCCCGCGGCGCGGCTGTGGTGGTGTCCAGGACCGCGGCATCCCCCGCCGCATCCAGTGCCGCCTGGTGCCCAGTCAGTGCCGCCGCCTCGACCTGCGCCGATTTGTCCTGCACGTAATAGCGGAACCGCCGGGTCAGGACATCGTGCATGGCCGCGGTGTCGTCTGCCGCTGCGGGCCCGGTGACTGAGAATTTGCGGTAGTCGGACTTTTTGGGGAGCCCGTCTTCGACCACCACCATGGAGGCCACCACGTTGGTGCCTTGGACGTGGGAAACGTCATAACACTCAATCCGAAGCAGCGGCACCGGTAGGTCCAGGGCCTCCTGCAGCTCCTGGAGTGCCTGCGAACGGACTGTCAGGTCGCCCGCGCGCCGGGTCTTGTGGAGTTTCAGCGCGTGCTCGGCGTTCTCGCGGACGGTGGACATCAGCGCGGCCTTGTCGCCGCGCTGCGGCACCCTGACGTCCACCTTGGCTCCCCGGAGGCCGCTCAGCCATTCGGTCAGCTCGGCCGCGTTGCTGGGCGCAACCGGGACCAGGACTTCGCGCGGCAGCCGGCCATGACTGTCGCTGTCCTCGCCGTAAACCTGCTGGAGCAGGTGCTCCACCAGATCGGGAGTGGTGGAGTCTTCCACTTTTTCCACCACCCAGCCCCGCTGGCCGCGGACCCGGCCGCCCCTGACGTGGAAGACCTGGACCGCGGCCTCAAGTTCGTCCTCGTGCAGGGCGAAGACATCGGCATCGGTGTCTTCGGCGAGCACTACTGCGTTGCGTTCAAAGACTTTCCGTAACGCGGAGATGTCATCCCGAAGCCGGGCCGCACGCTCGTAGTCGAGAGTGGACACTGCTTCAGCCATCTGTTTTTCGAGTTTTGAGATGAACCGCTTGGCTTCGCCGCCCATGAAGGCACAGAAGTCCTCGGCCAGGACCCGGTGTTCCTCCGGAGTCACCCGGCCGACGCAGGGCGCGGAGCATTTGTCGATATAACCCAGGAGGCAGGGGCGGCCGCTGGCCTGGGCCCGCTTGAGCACCCCGGCGCTGCAGCTGCGGACGGGGAAGACGCGCAGGAGCGTGTCCATGGTTTCCCTGATGGCTCCGGCAGTATAGGGCCCGAAGTACCGGGTGCCCTTGCGTCTGTCCCCCCGCATCACCTGGACCCTGGGGAACTTCTCGCTCATGGTCAGGGCCAAGTACGGATAGGTTTTGACGTCGCGGAAAACGACGTTG
>JBDTQQ010000211.1:0-5096 GCA_039932075.1 Pseudarthrobacter sp.
GAACTCATGGACGCGCCCGACTGTGATCCCGCAAAACTGGAACGGACCTACCGGCAGTTCGGCATGGTTAACCGCCTCTTTTCCGGCTGGAAGCTGCTTTACGTCCAGGAACTGCGGCCCCTTCTTTCCCCGCATACCGTCACCACCGTCCTGGACATCGGCAGCGGCGGAGGCGACCTGGCACGGCTCCTCGCACGGTGGTCCCAACGGGACAAGCTGAAACTCGAGGTCACGGGCATCGACCCGGACAGCAGAGCCCAGCGCTTTGCAGCCAGCCGCCCCCACAGCACAAACGTCAGGTTCGTGCAGGCGGGCAGTGGCGAGTTGGTCCTCGAAGGGCGACGGTTCGACGTCGTGATTTCCAACCATGTCATCCATCACCTGCAGCCGCCCGACCTGACACAGTTGCTCACAGACTCGCAGACCATGGCACGCCGGCTTTGCCTACATAACGACCTGCGCCGAAGCATGGCAGCCTACGGCCTGTTCTCACTCGCGGCTCTGCCTTTCCGCGGGTCCTTCATCCGCGCCGACGGCCTGGTTTCCATCCGACGCAGCTACACACCGGCTGAACTTACCGCCGCCGCTCCCCCGTGCTGGCGCGTCCAGCGGCACCCGCCCTTCCACCAGGTCCTCGTCCATCGTCCGGGCAATCCCGATGCCTGACGTGGTCATCGTGGGCGGCGGCCCGGTAGGCCTTTACCTCGCTGCCTTGCTTCTTCAGGAAGGGGTGGAGGTCCGGGTTCTGGAACAGCGGCTCCGGCGTGAACAGCATTCCCGTGCCATCGGCATCCACCCGCCTGCTCTTGAGGCCCTGGCCAAAGTGGGCGTGGCCGGCGCCATGGTGGGGGCCGGCGTGCCGATCCGCAGTGGAACTGCCCTGAGCCGGGGCAGGACCGTCGGGTCGATGTCGTTCGCTACCGTGTCAGACCGCTTTCCGTTTGTACTGTCCCTCCCCCAGTTCACGACGGAATCCTTACTGGAACAGCGCGTTCAAGCCCTCGACGGCTCCGCTCTGATCCGTGGAGCCCGGGTTTCGGGAGTAACGGACGACGGCGGTCCGGTCACCGTCGCGGTTGCGGCGCCGGAGGAGGCCGGTACCGGCAGCCATATCACCGGACGCCTCCTCGTCGCCGCCGACGGGGCCCGGTCATCGGTGCGCAGCCTGCTGAACGTCCGGGTGCTCTCGAAAACGTATCCAGACCACTACGTCATGGGAGATTTCGCGGCAGCTGGTGACCACGAGCAGCAGGCCGTTCTGTATCTTGAAGCCGAAGGAATAGTGGAGTCCTTCCCGCTTCCCGGCGGCCTTCGCCGGTGGGTGGTCCGCACGGGCAATCCGGATCCCACCGTGGACGCCGACGGACTGTCCCGGCTGGTTCACCACCGCACAGGGGTCCGGCCCGATCCGGCGACGAACACCATGCTCAGCGTCTTCAGCCCGCGGTCGTCGGTGGCGTGCCGACTGGTGGCGGGACGGGCCGTGCTCGTCGGCGACGCAGCACATGAAATCAGCCCCATTGGCGGCCAGGGCATGAACCTCGGCTGGCTCGATGCGGCAGAGCTGGCACCGATTATCTGTGCAGCCTTGGCGGGCAGGCCCGTCGGCCGTGACCTCCGTGACTATGCCTCGCGGCGGCGGAAAGCCGCGCGCCGCGCACGTTGGCAAGCGGGGGTGAACATGTCCTTGGGCCGCCCCCTGGCGCCGCCATTCCTGGGCTTCCGGAATCTGGCCTTCGGCACAGTGGCAGGACTTCCGTCCGCTAACAGGCTGGTGGCCCGGCGGTTCACCATGCAGTGACCAACCGACAGGGCGGCCCCGCCGCCGGGTCAGGAATTCAGGAAGTAGCAGTCGTAACTGTCCTGACTGACGATCAAACCCTGGCGGACCTCAAAAACTGATGACGTCCGGGCCCGAATCGTCTCGCCGGCGTCCCAGTATTTCAAATCCATCAGGACGGTTGCCGACCAGTCCGCCTCCAGGACCACACGGCCACCTTCGCAGGTTGTGCGCCGGATCTCGAACTTCTGGTTGGCTACCACCTCGCCGCTTTGGTCGGCGCCTGCAAGCACCTGTGCCCGGGTACGGGTGGATCCTTCCGGAGCGAGCAGATGCGGCGCCTCGACCAGGCGAAAATCTGCCGCGAGGAAGGGCATGATGGCGTCGCCGCCTCCTCCGGCCTCAAGTGTCCTGAGAAAATCCAGGACGCGTCCCAGTGCTGTGGACTCCGACGAAATCAGTTCTGCCATGGCATCGACACTAGCCGACCAGGCCGCTGGGACCAGTCTGCTGCCGGTTAGGCTTTCCCCATGATTGCCGTATCGCCGCCCACTCCGTTCACGCCTGCGCAGCTCCGTGAGCGGGTCCAGCAGATCCTGACCGCAGGTGCTTTGCCGTCCATCGTGCAGGCCGGGCATCCCGTGCTCCGCCAGCATGCCGCTGCCTTCGACGGCCAGATCAGCGACAACGAGCTCAAGCAGCTGATCGATCTCATGTGCAATGTCATGCATGAGGCACCTGGCGTGGGACTCGCTGCCCCCCAGATCGGGATTCCGCTCCAGCTGGCGGTCCTTGAGGACCGGTTCGACGTCGACCCGGAGTCGGCCGCCATGCGGCACCGCGCGCCGCTGGACTTTCTCGCCGTCCTCAACCCGCGTTATGCGCCCTTGGGCACGGAAACGGCGGCCTTCTTTGAAGGCTGCCTCTCGCTCAGCGGGCTGCAGGCTGTGGTGGTGCGCCACGCGCGGGTGCTGCTCCAGTTCGAAACCCCTGATGGCAGGGGCACGGAGCAGGAATACGAGGGCTGGCAGGCCCGGATCGTCCAACACGAAACCGATCATTTGCAGGGCACCCTCTACGTGGACCGCGCCGAACTGAGGTCCTTGAGCAGCAACGCCGAATATGCCGCCAATTGGGTTGAGCCGGGCATCGGGAAGGCCCGCGCGGGCCTGGGGTTCCTGCCCGGAAATCCGTGAACGGCAGGCCGGTTACCTGTGTGGAGCCTCGGCAGGATTTGCGGGTGTCGGGAGGAACCTGGCCCACCAGCGAAGGATGTGGTCGAACCGCTGCCGCCGGTGCAGCGGCCGTCCTGATCTGGAGAGTTCGTGGTCTTCGCCGGGAAATATCAACAGCTCAGCTTCCACCCCCTGCCGCTTCAGCGCCGTGTAGTAGCGCTGGCCCTGTTCCAACGGGCAGCGGAGGTCATTTTCGCTGTGGATCACGAGGGTTGGTGCCTCAACCTTGGCGGCAAGTTCGAGCGGACTTTGCGCAACCAGTGCAGCAGCGGAGCTGCCCAGATATTCGGCTCCGAAGTACCATCCGATATCGGCCGAGCCCTCAAAGCTGACCGGGTCCAGGAATCCCCGCTCCACGATGGCGGCCTCGAACCGTTGATGGTGCGCGATGGTCCACGCGGTGAGGTAGCCGCCGTACGAGCCGCCCATGATGCCCAGGCGCCCGGCATCAAGAGTGGGATATTTCGCCAAGGCGCCGTCGAGGAACGCCAGCACATCATGCATGTCATCCGTGCCGAACCGGCCCTTGATGACCAGCCCGTGGTCCCGGCCATAGCCTGCGGAGCCCCGCGGATTACACATCAACACTGCGTACCCGGCGGCGACATATACCTGGGCCTCGTCGAAAAGAGCCACGGTGAACTGGGTAAACGGACCACCATGGATATTCAGCAGGACAGGGTGCAGCCCCTGGCCGGCCGGGCGCAGCACCCAGCCGTGCACCGGATAGCCGTCCGGCGCGTCGAAAGTGACGTCCTGCGGCACCACGATGTCTGTCCTGGTCCGCAGGTCGGCCGAAAAGTCTGTCAGGATCCGCAACTGTCCAGCTTCCAGCACGCCAAGGTCGCCGGAGGTGGAGGGATCTGCGAAAGCCACGAACAGCGAGCCGCCCGCCCAGGCGGCTGCGGTCACCGCCCTGTCCCCATGCACCAGCAGCGAATGGCCACCCGTTGCTCCCAACTCGAGGAGCTCCACCGTGCCCTGCGCTTTGTTCAGTGCCAGGGCCCGGTCCGGGCCACGCAGCTCAATCCGGCTGCCCGGGGCGGCAACGTCCATCATTTCCGGGTCCGTCAACGGAACCGGTTCGCCGCCCCGGCTGGGCAAGCAGAACAGCACCGCGTTGCGTGCCACAAAGTCCATGCCGGACCCGCCGAGATCCCGGGCAATATAAAAGAGCCATCGGCCATCCCTGGACTCGCGGACGTCCGCCACCGACTGCGCCGTCGGGCCGGCCAGTTCAACCGCCACGGGCTCGCCCCCCGCGGCCGGCACCCGGTAGATGGCGGTGGCCAGCCCGTCGTTGTCGTCCGGGGGCAATGCGGTGAAATAGACGGCGGACCCGTCGGCACTAAAGGTCCCGGTGCCAACATCCGTGGAGAGCGAGGTCACTTTGCGGCAGTTAGGCTGGGGCGCACCAGGCTCGCCGCCGAGTTCGGGGACCTCCACGACGAACAGCTGGCGGGGCTTGTCGCGGGTGTAGCCGACGCCGTTGAGCCTGTACTGGTAGGTGGAAACCAGCCGCGGCATTTCTGCTTCCGCCGCGACGTCAACTGCGGTGCCGTACCGACCGGTCGCGGGGTCGCGGGAGCTGAAAACGATTCGATGTGAGTCCGGGGACCATGAGAAAGTCTCGACGCCGAGAAGTCTGTCGGTGATGATCTGCGGTTCGCCGCCGTCGGCCTCCACAACGCACAGCTGCGCTTTCGATGACGCACCGTCGGCCCGGAGGAATGCGAGAACGAGTCCGTCTGGGGAGAAGGCGGGCTCGGTGTCCCGGAAGCCCCGGGTGATCCGCCGCGGCAGCTTTTCCTGATCCAACGGGACAGTCCATAACTGCCCGACATATGAATCAGCGTTCAGGTCTGGCCTGCTCACTGACACAACAGCGCGGCTTCCGTCCGGATGCACTGCCGGCGGCGAAACGGAATTCAACAGCGGTAGGTGTTCTGGTTTCACCCACGTGAGCCTAACCTGCGTCCCCGGCGGCGGACAGCGGCTCGTCACGCAACGCCGGGCACCGTGTGCGCAACCGCCCTAAGATAGTGACTATGCCGTCCTCCGCTCCCCCTCCGCTGCGCTGC